>CALBMD010000538.1 GCA_937896265.1 uncultured Pseudomonadota bacterium | reverse complement strand
AGAACGGTGGGTTGAAGGTGCTTGTTTATTGGGTAGAGTCAAAGAGTGTTTGAGCGTATTAACGCTTACTAATTGATTCGGTGGATTAGAATGCGTTGGGAGTTTTTCAACATAGGGTAATCGATTTCTAACACATAGTTGGTACCATCTGATTGAATGAATAAATACTTTGCTTGGTATTTAGCAAGAGTAACCAGCATGACTTGCGGTATCCAGAGTGAAGCTAGGCATAGAGATATCGGAAATTGGCTTAAAGATATGAAAGCTTTTTCCAAGTCTGGAATAATTTTGTCGTACTCTATTATAAGAGCACATAAATATATTGCTGTTAGTGTTATCAATAAATATCTTTCTCGAACAGCTATTCTGGCTGTGGCTTTAGCTGTGGTTTTAGCTTGTGATAAACCTAATTTTTTGGCGATCAATACTGCAGCGCCCGCCTTCTTAATACACACTCCATAGCCTTCAGTTAGCGCCGAGTTAGATGATTGAAAAGCCATAACAGGTAATAGATGCATTGCTAAGCTAGGAAGAGTAAGTTTCATCATAATTTGGGTGACAAGAATAGCAAGAGCTCCTCGCTGCACAGGATTTAGTTTTTTCTTTTCAGCGTATTCTTTTAAATAGTTAAAGAATGTTTCAGGGGTTTTAGGCTGAATGTAGCAGAGGTCTTTCTCTCCAAGCTGATACATGCATTCAACCCAATGCGAGGAGGCAAAAGATTCTCCCCCTATCTCGCTAGTTGTGATTGAATCCCATTTGATTTCTTCAAGGACAGCACGAATTTTTTCAAACTTTTTATTGAATTCTTTAGAATATATTTCGCTATGGCTTTCAAGAAAAAGCTGGCATTCTGGATCATTATTTGGGGAATCAGAGGTAGCATAGCTATAAGATGTTAGAAAAACAGCCAAAATCCAAACTAAGTGTTTCATAATTTTATACTTTATTTATGGGGCAGAAGAGGCTGGATTCTAGGCTTTCTCTGCGCTTGCGTCAAGCCTAGCTATTGATATCGTCTTCATCATCAATTAAGATTAATGGCCATGCAATTGCGGTTCCCATCCCCTTCGATCATCAGCAAACTTAATTCGTGGCAGCTACAAGGCATTCTAATGATTAGTTGGTTTACCTATAGCTTAATACTCAAACTTCATGGTCAGCGCCGTCGCATTTTGCTAAGGGCATCAAAATACTTTTGAACGTTGTTTGATGAATTCTTCCAAAAGTTATCAACTTTAACGAAGTCTTCCCTGTGTTCTATTATAGCTGCTCTCATTTTTGTTTGAATATCTTGAGGTGCTAATTTAACAGCTACTCCAGATTTTACGCCGGCTTTAAAAAATTGCGAACTTTCTGTTAATAAAAGATCTTTCATTCGAGAAAAGTTATTGCTAGCGACTGCAACAGCCAAGCGTGCTCTTTCTTCCGTCTCATATAATTCTTTAATCACTTCAAATCGATGCTGCCCGTCAATGATTTCATAGTTTTCA
>CALBMD010000537.1 GCA_937896265.1 uncultured Pseudomonadota bacterium | reverse complement strand
AACAGAGTATAACTACCTCACTAAGATGACAGCCCTACCCAAAGGAGAAGGGGCAATGCTAGAGTGGTTTAACGATAGCTACGCCATGTCTGATTTTTTCAAAAATCGCCAGGAATTTGTTGATCTTATCGTCGAAAAAATAGAAAATTGACACATTTTATGTGCATCAAAAATAAATGAATAGAACATAGTCAGAGTAACATCAGTCTTTGCCAGGGACTCTATATGCTCAGTCAAGCTGGGTTAAGATCAAAGCCAACCATATAGTAACAATGCTAAATAGCAGCAATGAAATCTCTTTCGCCCGACCACAAAGAGCAAAGCAAATGACATGTGCTGCCAATCCCCAAATTACCCCTTGCGTGATAGAAAATGTCAGAGGAATCAATATAATTGTGAGGAAGGCCGGTAAAATTTCTTCGATGTTCTTTGTTTGCAGATCTCTTACCGAGCTAAACATTGAGCAACCCACAAGGATCAAGACAGAAGCTGTTGCATAGGGTGGCACAAAACTAATGGCTGGAGCGAAGAAGAAGCATGGTAGAAAGCACAGGGCAGTGAACAAAGCTGTACGACCTGTACGACCGCCAACAGCAATTCCAGCGTAGCTTTCCACCACAGCTCCTCCCGAAGACGTACCTATCATACTAGCAGCTACTGTAGATAAAGCTGTTGAGACAAGTCCCTGCTTAAGACGCAGAGGCTGCCCGTCAGCAGCAATCATATGGTTAGCTTGAGCAATGCCTGAAAAGGTTGCCATAGCATCAAACAAGGCCGTAAAGACAAAAGAAAGCATGGCTGGTATATATTGAAGCTTGAGCGCGCCCCAAATGTCAGCTTTAAATGCGAGAGCACTAAAATCTGGGTAGCTAACCCAAGATTGAGGTGTCTCAATAAGGCCAAGTAGCCAACCGCACAAAGTGACTATGGTTATGGCCGTTAAAAACGCAAATGGATTTTTGCGATGAGTTAAAAACAAAGCTACTGATAGTCCTAAAACACAAAGAAGAGTTTTGAGAGTCAAAGGCCCAAGCTTCACCAAAGTTTGTGGTTCAGAGACAATAATAGCGGCATTCTTTAGGCCAACGAATGTAATAAAAATTCCAATACCGATTGTTGCGGCTACTCGTAAAGATTGCGGCACTGCTTTTATAAACAGATGGCAAAAAGGGGAGGCTGCAAGAAGCAAAAAGATGATCCCTGACCAAAAGACAATACCCAAAGCGATAGGCCAGGGAATTTTTTGCTCTAAAAGGAGAGTAAAAGTAAAAAAAGCACTAAGACCCATACCTGGAGACATGCCATAGGGGAGATTTGCATAAAGCCCCATGAGCAAAGTAGAGCAAAAAGAAACAAGTACGGTAGCACTAAGTACAGCATGAAAATCTAGGCCAGTGCCGGGAGTTGCCAGCATTTGCGGAATAATGATAAGGCAGTAGGCCATAGTTACAAAGGTTGTCAAGCCAGCGATCGCTTCTTTCATTGCTACTCCTTCAAGGATTTCTATCTTTTCTTAATACTTCTCCAAAAAGTTTTCTTGGGAGGAACCTGCGTGCGAAGCTTGTTTCCTGCCAAACCCTCTTCCTTTTGAGTTGGTCATTTGGTTAGTTGTATCAGAAATTGGAATTTGATAGAAATGTAAACCAACTAAGACAGGAGAGCCTATGAATTTGACTAAGTTCATAAAACTTGCCACTCTTATCTGCATTTTTTACCACAACCCTGCCGCCTGCGCTTCTTCACAACTAAATCAAGAGCGGGAACGAGAGCAAGAACTTAGTCAAGCTGTAACTATTTTAGAGGGAATTGTTTTAGCTCTGCCTGAGCTACCGCTCTATGACATTAATAATAAAATTAGCTATCATATCCCAGAGGGAGCTGCCAAAGATACACCAACCCTCTCTCTAAACCACCCTTCAGCACTTGCAGCCATCAGGCTTACAATGACCTCGTTTGAATTACAGATTCGCAAGCGTCTGCTCAATCAAATCAAGCAAGCACAGTTCAGCTATGAGATACAAGCCTTATTTGATCCTATTCTTATTGAGCTAAAAAAGATCAATAATCTTACATTCACAGCTCCCATCAGAGAAGAGCTATTGAGGGAAGAGATTACCGCAATCAATTCACACTTTACCAAGGCCAGAGCACTTGCTTTCACTAACCTCACTAACCTAAAAAATGACCTAGCTAAGGCTCAAAAGAACCTAGATCTTTACATGAAAGCAGCTGACACCACCCTTATCAAACAACAGGTCGAAAAGTTCGTTGATCAAACCAAGCTATTAGAGAAAGTAAATGAAGATTTAGCACAGACAAAAGCATCTCTTAACGAGATCCAAGGCGCCTTAAAAGCAAAAGAGATTGAACTTGCAGCTAGAAGCAAAGAAGAAGCAGACTTAAAAATAGCAAATGCATATCTAAGCTTAACTATTCGCCAAACGATACAAGAAACCTTCAAATCTCAACAGATTATTGAAACAAATGCTATGTCTCGCGTTGTTAAAATCCATACCGCCACACAAAATATTGTAGAAGTAAAGATAGCAAAAAACCTTCAACGCTTCCTAGACTCTGTTTTGCAGGGTTTTCAATTGCAAGAACTAGGAAATGGACTAGAACATAAGCTAATCCTTACTGGCTCTGTGCAATCCATAGATCATCACGGCAACGCATTCAAAGGATATAGATATACCCTTCATACCTTACTTGACTTTAAAGCTATCAATTACGTCAAAGAAGTTTCCTTCTCACAATTCAGACTGAGTCTGCCTTTTAATTCACTCTTCCATCTCGATAGAAACCAAGCAAAAAAAGAGATCGACCAACTTATTGACGGCATGCGCTCTATCATCTCCCGTAGCGAGCAAGGCCTGGAAGAACAGGAAAAAGCACTAGAAGAAGGGCTCAAAGCATCAAAAGAAAGTTTACTCAAAATTTTTGAAGAGCGGGCTTAAACCGAACTCTGAAATTTTATGATGCAATATATCGCGAAATTATAGTTTACTTGGAAAGTGCGAGATTCCCTCGCTCCTCCAAACCACCTCTCTGAAAATTCAGATCAGCTTAAACAAACGGCTGCCTATTTAATAGTAACCCGCAAATGCTTCACAGCTTGCTCATACATCAAATCATAACCAGATAAGCTTCCAACTCCTGATTGGCCAGAATGCTCAAATGGCAAGAAATCCGGACCACGACCACCAGCAACGTTAACAAAAATACCACATGTCACTTCTTGAAAACTAAAGGCTAGAGCCTGTGCTTCTTTTGATTCACCAAAAACGACAAGTTGCTGGCCACGATCAATTTTTTGCAAATAAGCAAACAGGTGCTGGCTCCAAGCTGGATCAGCATCATCATAAACATAAATCTTTGTCACAACACCAAAAGGTTCATGAAGGGAAGCTGCACCTGAGAGATCACGCAGCTGCACAAGCATCGGCGGCAAGACTCCTTGATCAACACGTAGTTCATGCAAACGTGGATAAAGAAGTTTCAGCGAATGATCGTAAACACCTGTCATAACTTCTTGTAATAAAGATTCATTTTTTAAAGCTCCTTCAGAAGGAGCACTAATATCTGTCTGTGGTTCCCAAGGATAACCACAACGCATTTTACTAAGACGTTCCTGTAAAAGCTTAAGTATTGCTTCAGCCTTTGATTGCGGTAAGAAAACTATTCCTGGTGCCGTACATCGCTCACCACGATTGCTATAGTTAGCTGTTACCAGAGACTGAATAAGAGCATCATCAATGCTAGCTGAATTCAAGATAATATAAGGGTTCATAGTGCTAGCAGCAAAAACTCTATCTTCTGTTCCCTTTTTTTCATGAAGCTTTGACCATATCGATTCTTTAGCAGCTGAAGAACCAATAAAGGTAATATGTTTGACAAAGGGGGCTAATATTTCAGTTGCTTGTGAGCCTGTCGTATAAAAAACTCCAAGGCAATGCGTTGGAAAAGTCGGTTCTTTAGATTGAAATTCAAGGAAGGCAGGTTTAATCACCAGCTGCTCAAAGCAGTGTGCTGTTGCCATGCTTGCTGAGGTTGGCTTCCACAGCATAGGATTGCCTGCTAGTAGGCGAACAAGAAATATAGTAACACCTTCATTGATTGGATAATTGCTTGGCCCATAGTGCACACCTAAACCTTTGCCGACAAAACGCACTTCATGACCATCGCGCCGCTCTGAATCTTGTTTCATATCAAGGACTTGACAAAAATCTTCAATGAATTGCCGTGTACGATCCATTTCTTGCAAACAGTCTTTGAGCAATTTACCTGTTTCTATCATGAGAGTTGTTGCCAAAATTTTAGCAACTTGGCTATCAGCAAGTTTAGCAGCAATAACTCTACCTAGCGCTGCACGTTTTTTTAAAGAAAGGGCGTTGAGAGCAGTAAAGCTAGAAGCTACAGTCGTTGCCATGTGAGTTAGCTCTTGATGAGTTAAATTCGGATGCTCACCAAAACGATAACGATCACCCACGTTTTTACTAAAGAGACTGACGCTTGGACGAGTCAAACTCGCTAGATGGTCTGTGCCTAAGAAATATTCGCGGCCACCTTTAAAAGCATTTTTCAAAATATCAGCTGGTATATTCTCTGCTCTCGGGCAAAGATCACCAAACTCAGCAAGATTATTTTGTGTCTTATTTTTCATTGTTGAGATATCTCCTTTTAAGGTCATTCAAACAACCATATCACAATTATATATAGACAGGGGAGCTTTGCCTCTAAGGCTTAAGAAGCCTGAGTTTGAGTGACGTGCCAATAATATGCATGTATAGCAAGCCTTTAGCACAAAAGCACCAGGGCTTGCTAATGATTCACAAGAGAGAATAGTTCAAATCCCAACATGCTTGCCGCTAAAGTTACAATAACTAGTAAAATCCCTCGCGATAATAAAAAGCTTTTACTATGCTTATAACCTCGGCGATACACTCCCACCCATATAAGTAGCGCTGGAATAATGCCTGAGACGACAGCGTCACCAATACCACCGGATAGTTCTAAGGCTGTAAAGAAGATTGTTTCAAATAACAGCGCACAAACCACTGCTGGGATAGAAACTAAAGCGATGAGCCAACCCTTTTGCTTGCCACTAATACCCCATTTTAAGGCATCAGCAAAAAAATAGATTAGGCCCCAGCTAATCCCTAAAAAAGATGTCGCAATAGCCATGAAAGAAAAAGCCTGAGCAGCGTATTTAAGCAAAGGTTGACCAACAAGATGCATCAATACAGCGCTGGCTCCACGATCATTTAAACGCGCAGCTCGTAGTCCCCAGTTGCCATCGAGTTCAACACAGCCCATGACAGCAGCCATCCATGTTGCATAAAAAAGAAAAGCTGAGGTTGTGCCTAAAAGAATAGCTAGACGCATCTTTTTTACATCGCCTCCCAATGGCAGGACTAATGCTGGCACGATGCCAGGAAAGCTAAAAGATGTCAGCATAAGAGGAAAAAACTGGCAAATAGCTTTTATATCCCAGTTTTGGCGCAAAGCAAGCGAGGGGTCAAAATAAGGCAGCGTAAAGTACAAAATAGCAATATAGAGAGTACACATCAAAATAACTAAGATGCTGTTTAAGCGTTTGATAAAATTAGCTCCTAACACCAAAACACAGGAAAAAAGAGCAGCAAATAGGCAAACTTCAATAAAATGCTTGGAGATAGTCAGCCCTTCTATAGATAAGGAAGCAAGCATGACTTTACCTCCTTCAACCTGATAAGCAACAAGGGAAGCATAAGCAATGAAGAGGTAGATGAAACTTGCTGTAAATCGCCCACCACGACCGAGGAGGGCTTGCGTCATTTGCCCTAGATGAGCTCCTTGTTCAAACCAACGGGCGGCTTCCATGTAGAAGAGACCAGTAGTAGTCATGAAAGCCCAAGCAACTATCATAACAAAAAGGCTTGGTAGAAGGCCTATTTCAGCCCCCGCTATGGGAAGCGCTAGCATCCCAGCCCCTACGCAAGTTCCAGTTATCATAAGGGCGCTACTTAATGTTCGAGTCATTTGCCGTCCTTTTTTATTTTTCATTGCTGGTGAGTACTTTTATGCCAATAAAGTGATAGTAGGCAAATGAATTGATTTAATTTAGATATTAGCTATTTTAATAGCAAAAAAAGAAGCTTAATTTTTAAATTAAGACACTTCAGGAGGTTTAGATGCTAACATCAAGTCATATAAGTGCTTTTTATGCGGTTGCTAGCCATTTGAGTTTTTCTAAAGCAGCTTCAACGCTTCATATAACCCAATCAGCAATCTCTCAACGCATTGCGCAGCTTGAAGAAGAACTTGCTTTAGCCTTATTTAACAGGCACCCCCGTGGCATTTCACTGACTGAGGCAGGAGAAATTCTCCTCTCCTACTGCCGCTCACAAAAAGCGCTTGAGGAGGATGTTCAAGAAAAGTTATCACAAACAAAAACTGGAATTCTAGCGGGGGCCATTCGCATTGGCGCCTACTCATCTACTTTGCGCTCAGTAGTCATGCCGGTTCTTAATTCTTTTCTTCTAGAGCATCCAGGAGTTGAATGCGAATTTCGCTCGTTTAGTGGCAATGACATTGTTTTTGCGCTGCAAAATGATCTCATTGATATTCTTATCAGCGATGCATCAGTTAGTAAGGCTACAATTGCCCAGGAGCGCATTGGCTATGAAGAGTATGTTGTTATCGAAGATGAAAAGGGGATTGCCAAAAAAGATGTCTATCTTGACAATGCTCCAAGTGATCAGGTCACAGCTAATTTTTTTCGAGCGCAAAAAAAACCAGCTCCTGCATACCAGCGTCTTTTCATGCATGATTGCTATGGCATTATGGATGGTGTAGCTGCGGGGCTTGGGCGAGCTGTAATGCCAGCGCATTTACTACGCGATGACAAAAGGATTCGTTTAGTCGCAGGTTATAAACCTTACCTAGTAGCAGTACATCTACAATTTTATAAACAAACGCGCTATTCTCGAGTATTCTCTAAAGTCATAGAGCAGCTTAGAAACGAGATGCCATCGCTATTATCTTAAGAAGCAGCTTTCAAGCTCACTCAAATCCAGTTTATTTTTAGATGGAGGTAATTGATGAAAAGGTTTATATCAACATGGCTATGCTTAAGCAGTAGTATTATCTTAGGTAATTTCGAAATTAAATCTAATGAGCATAC
>CALBMD010000536.1 GCA_937896265.1 uncultured Pseudomonadota bacterium | reverse complement strand
AAAAAAGCGTCTCTGAGTTCTTTCACTCAAAAACGCCTTTAATTCAGTCTTTAAGGTATTAAAAATTTTGGCACTCCCTACAGACTGGGAGTGGGATAAGCTGCGCAAAGCAATAAAAAAATCTCTATCACGCTCTCGATCATCGAGAGTTTCATGTTCAATTAAAAAGTCGTTTAATTTTTTTGAAAAGGATAAGATACTAGAAAAATTAGAATCTTTATGAAGGCTCACCAAGAGATCACTTAGGTCACGCATTTGTTTGCGATCAAGAAGGTCAAAGTAAGGCGTTTGCTCAGCCCACTGAAAAGCTCTATCTAGTTCAGCGCTTTGATAGGAAAACTTCTTACCATTTTCCTTAATAAAGCGATCTACTTCTTCTTTAAGAGCACGAAAAGCAGCAAGAACCATGCGGTATTGACCATAGGCGCTTGCTACTTCGAGAACAAGAGGTTGACTTTGGCCTATTTGTGGCTCAGGCAGGGTAGTATCCATAACTTGCGCCAGGATCTGGATACGATCAAGATCAGCTTTCAAATAGGGAGCTAAAGATACGCTATAGTTTGTCGTAAAGCTTGTCTTTTGCTCCACATCTGTTTGCAAAATAACATCCTCTTCCTTATTGGCAGCATGATGCATAATAAGACGAACTTGTTTGAGAGGTTTTTGAGCTGTTGCACTGATAATAAGCGGCAAAGGCGTATCATCAAGCCACGGTGATTGATAAGCTGCAGCCAGCTCTAGTTTGACAACAGGAACAAGTGAGGATGCAATGCTAACTCTGGCAACAATTTTTGAAGGCGTTCCTATAGCGATGTCTGAAGTTTCAGTGACGCGAAATCTAAGAGAAAATTTTGCATAGGCTTCATCTTGGCTTGTTTCCTCTGCTTGTGAAAGCTGATAGCTTTGGTAAAACGTCTTTTCTCCAGGTCGAAAAAGCTTTACGCTTAAATGAGAGCCATCTTTTATGGCTGTTGTTGATAGCTCTAAAAGATTAGAACTATCAAGAAAAATAGCTAAACGATCGCCTCCTAATGCCAAAGATTCATAGTTTTGATTAGGCTCTTTAGCACCTTGTAGAATCCTTAACTGACTGCCTTTGATCACTGAAACCCAAGCAGCATAAAAATTTTTCTCACTTTGCTGCCAGACTCTTTTAGCAAAGGGAATGGTAGAAAACATTAGCAGGGCAGGAAGTATAAGCGTTGATAGTTCACGATAAATTCGAAAATTCTCAAAAGCCAACAACTTTTTGGCATAGATTGGCCAGCTTTCTCTTATTGTTGGAGCAAGAGTTTTCAAATATATCTCAATATCTTCGGTAGCAACCTCAGCCACTTTTTCCTTGCTTAGCCATGTAAAAAAAAGAAAGGTTAATGCAAAAAGAAATACCTGATGAAGAGGAAAAAGAAAGAATAGCTTTGAAGCCCAAAGACATAAGGCAAGTGAAAAAGAAAGACTCCGAATAGTTTGGATAACTAAACGACGCAGATAGAAGGATGCCCTTAGTCTATCTAAATAAGGTTTAATATCTGACAAAGATTCAAGTGTCGGCAATGATATCTTGTTCATTGAAACGCCTAAGCCAAGAGGTCAGGGTATCATAAACTTGTTCGAAATTTTTTTCGTCTTCTGTTAAGAGTCGATGGGTTTCTCCCTCTATAAATTGAAGGGTAAAAA
>CALBMD010000535.1 GCA_937896265.1 uncultured Pseudomonadota bacterium | reverse complement strand
CCGTCGCAGGCAAGGGCGTGGCTTTGCTCAGCCGCAAAATCATTGTCTAACGCTCTGGATAGAATTTCAGTTGCAACAGGAAGCATAATACCTCAAGGGTGGCAATAGCTTTATATTAGTATAAATTGCACTTGAGGGCCAAGTTCAATGTCTAGCTTTGAGCTTTTAGCTGCAAATAACTCGCCGTCGATCGTATAAGTAAGATTGCTAGCACTTATGCTCAAGGCTTTATCTTGAAAGCGAATTTTTCCAGCCTGTCGCCCTAAAGGGTGAAACAAAAAATCATAGAAGAAATTGCGAACAAGGGATTTTTTTGAATAGCCTAAACTTAAGCCATGGAAGCTTTCTGTTGATTTAGGAAAAAGACGACGCTTAAACGGTAGTTTTTCTAGAGTGCAACAAAGCACGCCGAGAGACCTATGAGTTAAGGTAGATTGAGAGAGTGTTAGGAGGTAGTCTTGATCGTAAATAACATCATTTATCAAGGCTGAGTCACGCAGGTACGAGTAGATTAGTTTTATCACCAGCATAAAAGCGCCAAGCTTGCCCGTCCTACTATTATAATAGCGGTGAAGAAAATTGGGGCAGATGCCAGTTCCGCAAAAAAAGCCATAAAATTCATCAACATGTAGAGAATTGATGGTCACGCTTTGCAGGGTTTCGCCGCGCGAGTAGGCTTCAATGAGGCGAAAGAGGATGTCGGCGGGCCGGCCGCTTAGTCCTAGGTTTTCAAGAATAAGGTTGATAGTCCCACCACCTAAGACTGCAAATTTAGGCAGTTTTTCTTGACCATAAGCCTTCACAAAAGCAGTGAGGGTGTGGCTGATTGTTCCATCGCCACCATTGATGGCTAGAATTTGAATCCCTCTTTCTTTGAAGTCTTGCGCAACTTCGGAGAGCTCGGCGATGTTTTTTGTTGCCCGAAAGATTCCTTGCTCTCCAGCAATATAGCTCAAAATTTCTTGATTTTGCGGATTTCGCTTGTTTGATTTAGAATTTGGATTTGCTATAATTCCTATTCCAGTCATCACTACCCCTTGTTTAGATTGGGCGAAAAGAAAGCAACATGAATGAGCCTCGACCTAGAAAATTACCAGCCCTAGTTGGCCAACGTTCACCTGCCACCATCTCTCCTTTGCAGCTTTATCTGCAAGAAATTGCTAAATACCCACTCTTAGAACCCGAAGAAGAGCTGGAATTAGCAAAACGACACTTTGAGGATGGCGATATTAACGCAGCTCATAGGCTTATTACCGCAAATTTACGCTTAGTTGTAAAAATAGCCAACGATTTTCGCAAAGCGCAGACTGATTTGCTTGATTTGATTCAAGAAGGTAACTATGGACTGATGCAAGGAGTAAAAAAGTTTAACCCATATAAAGGAGTTAAACTGTCTAGCTATGCTGCCTGGTGGATTCGTGCTTATATTTTAAAATATTTGATGGATAACAAAAGCCAAGTCAAGCTTGCTACCACTGCTAGCCAAAGAAAGCTTTTTTATAATTTACAAAAGGAAACAGAACGTCTTCTTTTGGAGTATGACCAGGTCGATGCTAAAATGCTGGCGGCAAGTTTAAGTGTTTCCGAGAAAGATGTCCTTGAAATGCAAAAAAGGCTTCATTCTTCAGATGTTTCTTTAGACACTCCAGTGCGGCGTAAAAATGAGGAACAAGCAACAAGGCGCCGTGATTTTCTAAGTGACGAATCGCCTTTAAGCGATATTGAATCTTTTTTGGCAAAAGAGCAGGTGGAAGGGATTTTCCACCGCTCTCTAGCTGAGTTTAAAGCACAGCTTTCGCCAAGAGATCTAGAAATTTTTGAAAAAAGGGTTTTAAGTGAAACCCCAATGACTCTCCAAGAAGTTGGCGATAAATTTGGTTTTACCAGAGAAAGAGCGCGACAGATTGAGTCGCGACTGATTGAGCGGTTAAAACGTTTTGTTCAAGATCAAGGAACTCTTGACGTCTGATTTTTCATCATTAAGAACAGTAGATTGTTTAATTTTTAAGGAAGGTTTAGTTGATGAATTTTTTTGAATCTGTAGCTTACGGCGATGCCGCTCAGCAGGCGACACAACCAAGTATTTTAGAAAATATGCTGCCGCTTATTTTTATTTTCATTGCTATGTATTTTGTTCTGCTTAGACCACAGCAGAAAAAGGCTAAGGAGCATATGGAGCTTTTGAAAAACTTAAAGGCTGGTGATGAAGTTGTGACAAGCGGTGGGATCATTGCTAGGATTAAAAGTATTACTGATGATTTTGTGACATTAGATCTTGGCAGTGCACAGCTTAAAGTCTTAAAAGAAAATGTTATTAGGCTTGGTAAATTAAAGGCTTAAGTTTGGGAGGATGTTTTGCGAATAAAGAGCCAGCGCATTAAAGTCGTGGGACTGATTTTTTGCTCCTTGCTTTGCATTGATTTTGCTGCTAAGGGCGAAAAAATTGAGCGTTATGAACGGGTTCCAGATGAGTTTGAAAGTGCTGGTGGCCACGCCCTGGGTTTGGCTAATGCTGGGACAGCTGCCTTATCTGAGCAATCGTCAGTCAGAACAAACCCAGCGATGCTCGGCTTTGAAAAGCAATACACGATTTCAGGCGGCTATCACTGGCCTAGCTTTGGTCGTGAATTCTATCAAGCAGGTGCTGTGGATTCCAAAACTTCCCCTCTTGCTGCAGGTTTGACCTATACCTCAAGCAAAGAGCCCTATGAAGGCAATGAGAGCAAAATTAAATTTGAAGCCGATAAGAGTAAACAGGCGCAAGTTTATTTAGATTCGCCGATTCAATATCGTCTATCTTTAGGTGTCGCTAAAGCCTTGAGTTTGGTCTCTGTTGGCTTTGGGTTGCAGTATGTAGAAGGCTTTGGCCAAGAGCCAGATAGTGCCTTGTTTGAGAAGAAAAAAGGCATGACTCTTGGCGCTGGTATTGGTGGTCTTTTGACTCAGAACCTTAGAATCGCGGCAAGCGTCGAGAATTTGGCCAATGAAAGAGTAAAGAATATGGCACCAAAAATGTATCGTGCCGGCCTTGCTTACACGGCCTTGATGGGCGATCTGACCTTGCACTTGGATTATTCGCAAAGACAGCGTGTTTTACAAGAGTTGATACCGTTTGGTGCCCAGGTAAGTGAGCGACCATCGTTAGGTGATGAAAAGATGATGTTTGCTTCTTTTTCTTTGCGAGTACAGGATTTCATCAGGTTTCTTGGAGGCTATGGTCAAGAGGTTGGTGGTGAACTTAAGCCAAGGCGATCAGCAGCGATGGGAATAGCTTTGGTAAATAGGGACTACTCTCTTTCTTATCTAGCGAATAATCCTTATATGGAAGATACAAGAGTGCATCAGGCGCTTAATCTGTCTTTTCAATTATCAATATGACAGAGAGTTTTTTACTGCTATCATAAAAAGAACTAGTTCTTACAGTCTTTTTGGGGTCTGGAATGAATTTTGTGCAAAGAACTTTTTCATCACCTATTGGGATGAAAGCAGTGATGGCTGTAACTGGCCTAGCAATGGTAGGTTTTCTGATCGCCCACTTAGCAGGCAATTTATTAGTTTTTGCTGGACCTGAAGCGCTATCAGCTTATGCTCGAGGTCTTCGCAAAATTGAAGGCATCTTATGGGTGATGCGCAGCGGACTTATTTTAAGTGTCTTCTTGCACATTGCCTCTGGTATCAGGCTATCCCTATTAAATCAAAGGGCCAGGCCGCAAAAATACGCAGTGAAAAAGCGTGTTAAGAGCACTTTTGCTGCCAGTTATATGCTTTTGAGTGGTTTAGTTATTTTAAGTTTTATTTGTTTTCATTTGGCGCATTTGACCTTTCGTCTTACCCATCCTGAATTTGCCGCCTTAGATCCTTTTGATATTTATCAGATGATGATGATTAGTTTTAAATCTCCAGTACTATGTTTATTTTATAGCGTTTCCATCCTGCTACTTATGCTGCATCTAAACCATGGTATTGCCAGCTTATTCCAATCACTTGGGATATGGCATGGTAATATTAATAAATTTGTTCAGGTCTTAGGAGCTTTTTTAAGTTTTGCCTTAGGGATTGGGTTTCTTTCCATTCCGACAGCGATATTTTTTAATCTGGTGCAATAGCCTAATTTCTCGATTGAAGGTTCAAGCCTATGATATTGGATGCAAAAATCCCCAGTGGACGTCTTGAAGATAAGTGGCGAGAACATAAATTTAACATGAAGGTGGTTTCGCCTGCTAATAAGCGAAAATACCATGTCATTGTGGTGGGTACAGGCCTTGCTGGGGCTTCAGCAGCCTCAACTCTGGCAGAGCTTGGCTATCAGGTCAGTGCTTTTTGCTATCAAGATAGCCCAAGAAGAGCTCATAGCATTGCGGCGCAAGGTGGCATTAATGCGGCTAAAAACTATCAGGGTGATGGTGACAGTACCTATCGTCTTTTTTATGACACCATCAAAGGCGGTGATTTTCGCGCCAGAGAAGCCAATGTCTATAGACTTGCTGAGGTGAGTGTAAACATTATTGATCAGGCTGTGGCGCAAGGCGTACCTTTTGCTCGCGATTACGGTGGCTATTTGGATAACCGTTCCTTTGGTGGTTCCTTAGTTTCTCGAACATTTTATGCTAAGGGCCAAACAGGCCAGCAGCTACTCTTGGGTGCATACTCATCTCTTTCAAGGCAGATTGGTGCTGGCAAAGTGAAGATGTATCCTAGAACGGAGATGCTTGATCTTATTGTTGCTGAAGGTAAAGCAAGGGGCATTATTACTCGTTCGTTAGTAAATGGCCAGATGCAGTGCTTTTATGCCGATGCTGTTGTGATGGCAACTGGCGGTTACGGTAATGTCTTCTTTTTGTCGACTAATGCCATTGGCTGCAACGTTACTGCGGCCTTTCGTGCTTATAAAAAAGGCGCCTTTTTTGCTAACCCCTGCTATACCCAGATTCATCCTACTTGTATCCCAGTAAGCGGTGATCATCAATCAAAGTTGACTTTAATGTCTGAGTCACTTCGTAACGATGGTCGTGTTTGGGTGCCGCAAGCGAAAGGTGATAAGCGAAACCCAAAAGAAATTCCAGAACATGAGCGAGATTACTACCTGGAGCGAAAGTATCCGAGTTATGGCAATCTTGCCCCTAGGGACATTGCCTCTAGGTCGGCAAAAGAGGCTTGCGATGCTGGTAAAGGGGTTGGTCCTGGCGGGCTTGGTGTTTATTTAGATTTTGCTGATGCTATCAAACGTGTTGGTAAAAAGGTTGTCTCTGAGCGTTACGGTAATCTTTTTGACATGTATAAGCAGATTACCGATGAAAATCCATATGAGCACCCGATGAGAATTTACCCAGCAGTGCATTATACGATGGGTGGTCTTTGGGTTGATTACCTGCTGCAAAGTACAATTCCCGGCCTGTTTGTTATTGGCGAGGCAAATTTTTCTGATCATGGCGCCAATAGGCTTGGTGCTAGCGCTTTAATGCAAGGCTTGGCAGATGGCTATTTTGTGCTGCCATACACTATAGGTAATTACCTTGCTTCAGAAAAACCTGGTAGTTTTTCTGCTTTTAAAACGCAAGGGGAGAGCGATCTGCAAAAGGCAAAAGAACGCACGCAAAAGCTTTTAGATATAAAAGGTAAGCGTAGTCCTAGCTCTTTTCATAAAAGCCTTGGCCATATTTTGTGGAATAAGTGTGGTATGGCTCGTAACAAAACGGGACTAGAACAAGCGTTGCGCGAAATTCCAGCGCTTAGAGAAGAATTTTGGCAAGATCTGTCAGTTCCTGGCACCGGTCAGGAATTTAACCAACAACTCGAAAAAGCAGGTAGAGTAGCTGATTTTCTGGAATTTGGTGAGCTCTTGGTAAGAGATGCGCTCACTAGAGAAGAGTCTTGTGGTGGCCACTTTCGCGAAGAGCATCAAATGCCAGATGGTGAAGCAAAGCGTGATGATGATAATTTTTCACACGTTGCCGCTTGGGAGTATCATAAAGATAAAGACCCTGCTCTTCATAAAGAGCCCTTAGTTTTTGATGCGGTTAAACTGGCCACAAGGAGCTATAAGTGAAGTTAAATCTGCACATCTGGCGCCAAAAAGATAAGAATGCAGCTGGGCAAATGAAGACCTATACTCTAGACGGTGTCGAAGAATCGATGTCATTTTTAGAGATGCTTGATTTACTAAATGAGCAGCTTATTGCCGCAAAAGATGAACCAGTGAATTTTGATCATGATTGCAGGGAAGGCATTTGTGGCGCCTGTTCTTTGGTGATCAATGGCACTGCTCACGGCCCGCAAGAGGCAGTAACAACTTGCCAATTGCATATGCGTTCATTCAAAGGTCAAAGCGATATCTATATAGAACCATGGCGTGCTAAAGCTTTTCCTGTCGTTAAGGATTTAGTAGTTGATCGCAGCGCTTTTGATCGCATCATTCAGGCCGGCGGGTTTATTTCTGTCAATGCCGGTGGGGTAGTTGATGCTAATACGTTTTTAATTAGTAAAAACGATGCCGATAAAGCTATGGATGCTGCTGCCTGTATTGGTTGTGGCGCCTGTGTTGCTCAGTGTAAAAATGCCAGTGCTATGCTGTTTGTCGGTGCCAAGGTGACCCATTTAGCTAGCCTACCGCAGGGGCAGGTGGAGAAAAAAGAACGTGTCTTACGCATGGTTAAGACGATGCAAGATGAAGGTTTTGGTAACTGTACTAACACCTTAGATTGTGAGGCGGTCTGCCCTAAATCAATTGGTGTCAGTCATATTGCCAAACTCCACCGAGAGTTTTTAGCTGCCAGCTTGACCACTACATCAAATTCATAGGCTCTTTTTGTTTTGGCTCTTTACAAAAGTGAGGGGAACGGACTAGACTCTCTCTCTCATTTTGAAAAAGGAGTCGTTATGAGAGTGGATGGTAGATCCACAAGCCAGCTTAGGCCTATTCGGATTGTTCCTAACTTCTTAAAATATGCCACTGGCAGCGCTTTAATTGAAGTTGGCGAGACTAAGGTCTTATGTTCTGTCACCGTTGAAGAAAATTTGCCCAGCTGGATGAGAAATGAGCGAGGCCAAAAAGGCTGGTTAACAGCTGAATACTCCATGCTGCCAGGAGCGACGCAAACTCGCAGCAAAAGAGAAAGATCTCATTTAGGGGGTAGAACGCAAGAGATTCAGCGACTTATTGGCAGAGCATTAAGGGCAGTTCTTGATCTATCTAAATGCCCAGATTTAACATTCTTAGTCGATTGTGATGTAATTCAAGCTGATGGTGGTACCCGAACAGCGGCTATTAATGGGTCTTTTGTTGCTCTAAGTTTAGCATGCAAGCGTCTGTTAAAAAGCGGCAAATTAAAACAAGACCCTATCCGGGAAGGATTAGCAGCAACTTCTGTTGGTTTAGTTGGTGGGCAAATTGTCCTTGATTTGAACTATTCTGAAGACTCACAAGCCGATCTAGATATGAATGTCGTCTTGACTCATAGCGGTAAAATAATTGAATTGCAGGGCTCAGCTGAGAGAAGCGCTTTTAGTCGTGAAGAGGTCATTGCTATTATCGACTTGGTGGGTGAGAATGTGCAATCTATTGCAGACTTGCAAAGGCTTGCTCTAGAAGGTCGAATTGTCGAATCTTAGATTTTGACAAAAAGGATATACCAAAGCAAAGCTAATACCAAAAAACAAAGGCTAGCAAGAGCCATGTTTTTCTGCCAGAGCAGATTTTCTGGGCGATATTTTTTAACCTTTCTTTTTTGTTGCTTTGCTGGCTGAAAATGAGTTTTTCCCCTGGTAACTATGGTTTTCTCATCTTTTCTAAAAGATGAGTCTAGATGCATGTCAAGCTCAGGGTATTTTTTTTTTAGCTTTCTTACTAGAAATACTTCGATTCGTCTAAAAACAACATCCTCATTTTCAGCTTTAACATCAAAGATATCCATTTTAAGAATTACCCTTAAGCTAGCCCATGACACTTTTTGTATTTTTTCCCTGATCCACAAGGGCAGGTGTCATTACGTCCAACTTTTTCATGTTCTCTTTTATACGTTTGCGCTGCTTGCTTTTGTGTGTCACTGCGACTGCCATGATATATAAGCTTATCATCTTTTACTTCTGTTGGGCTTGGTAAGCTTAGCGGCTTATTTAATTGAGGGCTTGTTTCTTCAGTTTCTTCTTGTGAATCAAGAGTTTCATTCTGTTCAATTTTTGCTAAGTTAACCAAAGTCAAAGCAACGTCTTCACTTAAGCTATTCATCATGTTTTCAAATAAAACAAAGGCTTCTTTTTTGTATTCTTGCAAAGGGTCGCGTTGGGCATATCCCCTAAGAGAGACAGAGTCTTTTAGGTTGTCCATAGCCAAAAGATGGTCTTTCCACACCCGGTCAATTTTTTGCAGAAAAATGAAATTCTCAAGTCGTCTTAGGTTTTCTTCGCCAAGCTCTAATAGCTTTTCTTGATGATAAGCTGTCATCACTTGATCAAGCAACTTATCGACTAAAATATCTTGTTTCGTCATGGATGGATCGAAGCTTGAAAAATCAAAATTGTGCTTAAAGTGCAATTTTAGCGCTATTTTAATGGCATCAAAATCCCAGGTTTCAGAATTGATAGTTTGTGGCGAGTTTTGACTAATGATGTTATCAACAATCGCATGAAGTGTTTCATCAAAGAAATCAACTTGCAATTCTCCTAGTAAAGCCTGACGTCTTTTTTTGTAAACAACCTGGCGTTGTTGGCTCATCACATCATCGTATTCTAGAACATGTTTACGGCTAGAAAAGTTATGCTCTTCGACGCGTCGTTGGGCTTTTTCAATAGCTCTTGTTACCATAGGCGAAAAGATGGCCTCTCCTTCTTCCATACCAAGCCTAGCCATGATGTTGGAAAGACGGTCTGACGCAAAAATTCGCATGAGGTCATCTTCTAATGACAAGAAAAATTTACTCTTACCAGGATCGCCTTGGCGGCCAGCTCTTCCTCTCAGTTGGTTATCTATACGCCGTGATTCATGCCTTTCTGTACCCATTACATAAAGACCACCCAACTCTCTTACACCAGCACCAAGTTTAATGTCCGTACCACGTCCAGCCATATTTGTTGATATAACAACGCTGCCTTTTTCGCCCGCTTCGCTAATGATTTTAGCTTCGTTGGCGTGGTTTTTTGCATTTAATATTTCATGCGGGATTTTACGTCTTTTTAAGAGATTAGATAAAAGCTCTGATTTTTCCACCGAAACGGTGCCTACTAAGACGGGTTGACCTTTTGCTTGTGCCTGTGTGATTTCTTCTGCAATAGCGTTGTATTTCTCAATGGAAGTACGGTAGATAACGTCTTCGAGATCCTCGCGAACAACAATCTGGTTGGTTGGTATTACCACGACATCAAGATTGTAGATTTTCTTAAACTCAACAGCTTCGGTGTCCGCTGTTCCAGTCATGCCAGATAAGGTGTCATACAATCTGAAGAAATTTTGAAAAGTAATTGTGGCAAGAGTTTGAGTCTCTTGCTGTACTTCTACATGTTCTTTGGCTTCTAAAGCGCCATGTAAACCATCCGAATAGCGCCTGCCTGGCATTAAGCGGCCAGTGAATTCATCAACAATTACAATCTCACTATTGCGTACGACGTAATCAACATCTTTTTTAAAAACAGTGTGGGCTTTTAAAGCTTGCTGACTGTGATGTAAATATTCAATATGGCTGGGGTCGTAAAGGTTAGCAATGCCTAGCCGTTTTTCTAACTTCGAAATACCATCTTCAGTCAAAGAGACTGAACGATTTTTCTCATCTAGAATATAGTCTGAATCTTTTTGTAACCCAGGAATTGCTGTATTGACAATATGATAGAGCTTAACATTGGTTTCAGAAGGTCCTGAAATAATCAAAGGTGTCCTGGCTTCATCAATTAGAATTGAATCTACTTCGTCAACGATGCCAAAATGAAATCCCCGCTGTACAAGCCTTGTGGGATCATTTTTCATATTATCGCGCAGGTAATCAAAGCCAAATTCGTTATTAGTGCCATAAGTAATATCGGCGGCGTACGCTTGCTGGCGTTGTTTATCACTCAGGCCATGTTTAATAATACCAACACTTAAACCAAGAGCTTGGTAAATTCTTCCCATCCATTCGGCGTCGCGCTCTGCCAAATAGTCGTTGACGGTTACAACATGTGAGCCATTGCCTGTTAAGCCATGAAGATAGGACGGCAGAGTAGCCGTCAAGGTTTTGCCTTCACCTGTCTTCATCTCAGCAATACGACCTTGATGCAAAACAATGCCGCCAATCAATTGCACATCGAAGTGTCGCTGATTTAGGACGCGGGCAGCCGTCTCGCGGCAGGTGGCAAAGGCTTCTGGTAAGAGGCTGTCAAGGCTTTCGCCGCGGCTAATACGTTCTTGGTATTCTTTTGTTTTGAGACGCAAAGCTTCGTCAGACAAAGGTTTTAAACTAGCCTCTAGTTGGTTAATTCTATGTACAAGAGGTTTAAGTTCTTTAATAATTTTGTCGTTGCGAGTGCCAAATATCTTGGTCAAAAATTTCATGGGCTATAGGTCCTTTAGGCAGAACTTTTGTTTGGGGATAAGGCAAAGGTAACGGCGAATTTTAGCAAGTTAGATAAGGTCTGTCACGAATAAGTTTCGCTGCTTTTTGCTGCAAATAGCGGTTATAGGCTGATGAAATCAGTATTAAAATTAAGAATGAATTCTCTTGGGTTCACGGCTTCGCCATTGACCCAAATTTCATAATGAAGGTGGGGTCCGGTAGACCGACCGCTCATACCCACAGAAGCAATCTGCTCCCCTCGCAAGATCTTTTGGCCTGGCTGTACGAGGTTTTGCGAATTATGACCATAGCTAGTTACCACCCCATAGCCGTAATGAGCAATCATAATATAGTTACCAAAACCGGTCTTAGGCCCAGAGAAAATCACCACCCCATCGGCAGGAGCAAATATCGGCGCACCAACAGGCGCTGCAATGTCAAGCCCTCGATGCTTGGAGTTTTGGCCGGTAAAAGGAGATATCCGGGAACCAAAGCGGCTGGTGATCCATCCGCGAACAGGAGAGATTGAGGGGATGGATGATAACAGCGATTTTTTCTGACTTAAAGTTGAAAGAAGCTTTTGTAGTTCAATGGTCTGTCTTTGAGAATCTTGTTCGATTTCTGATAGCTGTTCAAGCACAGGTTTAAAGACCAAGTGATCTAAGTTAATACCAAGAGGAATATTGTGCACTGAGCTTTCAGCGTTTTCTTCTGCTTCTAAGTCTGAAAAACTGGTTTCTTCGTTGGCTGTTTCAAATGGACCAATACCTGTTTTCTTACGGATACGCTTAAAACTCATATTGACGATTTCATCAAGTTTTTTTGTATAATCTTCGATGCGCTTTAAGGTGGTGCGAACTTCCGTCAGATTTTCAAGCAAAATTTGGGCTTCTCCTTTTAAATGGCTATTTTCAGCTAGAATTCGGTAATGAATTTGTCGAATTTTTCGCAAGTGCATGTAGTCTAGAACAAAGAAACTAGCAAGCACCCCACTGATCAAAAAGAGCACGAAGGCGCAGCGATAAAGGACTCTTGGTATATGGATTTGCCGCGGTTTAGCACTATTGCTTGTGATGACTAAAAGAGTAATCTTGTTCATATTCTACTAAAGCTCACTTACTTCAATGATAATGACTGAGATATTGTCTTCGCCCCCGCGAAGGTTAGCTTTCTCTATTAGATTTTCGGCAGCATCTGTGCCTTCTTTTAATACCAGGCTGCAGATTTCTTGATCAGCTACTTTGTTATGAAGCCCATCAGAGCAAATAATAAAATAGTCGCCGACTAAAACTTCTAACGATAAGAAGTCGATTTCTTCATGGGCCTTATAGCCGATACTGCGCGTGATAACGTTGCGTAGTTTGTGGTTTCTTGCTTCAACATTGCTAAGTAAACCAATCTTAACTTTTTCTTCAATCAATGAATGATCATTTGTTAGCTGATAGATGAATTTGCGACGAATCAAATAGAGTCTAGTATCTCCTACATGGGCCCAGTAGGCGCGATTTTCTTGGAAATAAAGACAAGTTGCTGTTGTTCCCATACCGCTTAGTTCTGGCTCTTCAAGAGCTTTTTGGTAAATTTGTAGGTTAGCATCAGAAAGAGCTAAAAAAAGGGCTTTTTGCGGGTCATTGGGTTCTTGATTTATTTTTTCAACAAAGGTTTTTTGAAAAATATCAATGCACATTTGGGAAGCTATTTCACCACCAGCATGACCGCCCATGCCATCAGCTACGGCAAATAAGCGTGTTTTTAGTGCAATCAAGATAGAGTCTTGATTGCTATGTCGCACAAGCCCCTTATTACTTAAGCCTTTGGGAATAAGAAAAATGAGGGTACCTCCTACCCAACCCTTTATTAAATTTTACAAATTCTCATGAATATTGATTCGGTAGGTAGCGCTTTTGGCTTTAACTTTGTCTTTAAGGCTGAATTTATCGAGGCTTATGAACTGGGTCTGTTTTTTCTGTCCCTTAGTTTTTCTGCGCAATTATTGCACAGTCTTGAGGGCCAAAGAGCCAACTCTGCCAAGTTTGTAAAAGTTCCCTGTTTTCAGATGCAAGAGACACACTTGGATTAGAGCTATCTATAATAGGAGCAAAAAATTTCAATTCTCTTCTTGCAAAACCAACTTCGCCACAAAGAAAATTAAGATAATCAGGGTGAATGGGTCTTAGGTGGGTCGGATCAAGATAAAATTGTCTAGCGCCTGTCCATAGAGAAAATAAAGATGGCGTTTCTATAATAAAAATCCCACCAGGAGCTAGGACACGAAATATTTCTAGGCAAACTAGATAAGCATACTTATGATCTAAATGCTCTATTACATGCATTAGAGTGCAAAAATCAACGCTTGCATCAGGTCTTTGTCGTAAGAACTTTAAGATATCATTGTGCGCTACTAGATGGCCTTTTTGTTTATTTTTTCGACAAAATAAACCTGAACCATCAACCCCTATCGTCTGGTAGCCGGAGGCTTTGGCTAGATCTAAAAACTCGCCACGGCCACAACCAAGATCTAAAAAAGTTCTTTTTGTATGACCAGTTACTAAGGTGTCTTTTAGCAGTAGCTGCCCATAGCGCTCTTTTAAGCGTACAGATATCAGTTCTTCTGTGCCGCGAAAATGATCCTCAAAACGAGAGTAAAAATTATCCCAGTCACGAGCAGATTGATTTGTAAAGACCGCTAAACATTTTTTTATATAGGATTTGAATGTTTTAAATGAAAATGACATAAGATCAACTCAAGCGCCTTCAATGATTTGAGATAAAACGACGGGTTTCTTTTTTAAGTTGGCAAAAAAGTATTTTCTAACCATTGCTTTGATGCTTTCGTTTGGATCCCTTTGATGAACTCCTGTTTTTGCAAAATCATTAATAATAATCTTTTCGAGATCTTGCCGCATTTCTTGTAAAGATAAATTAGCCTTACTTGGTAGGCCAAGGATTTGAATATTTAATGGATAGTTAAAGTTGCCGTTGGCTTTATTAAATAAGCCAAAAACACAAACAAGACCCCTTCGACCGATTTCAAGGCGCTCGTTTAAGGTCCTAAAATCAAGTGGCATATCGCTTTCATCATCGATAAAGAGCTTATCAAAATATAGCTCTCCTACGGTTGATAGCTTGCCTCGTGAAAGCTGCACGACATCGCCATTTTTCATAAATAAGGTTTGAATCTGATGGCCACCAAAACCTTTGGCAATGTCTTGATTCCATAAAAGATGAGAGAAGCTACCATGGGTTGGTAAAAAAGTTTTTGGCCTTAACCACTTTAACAGCGTGCGAATATCCTCGCTTTGTCCATGCCCTGAGGCGTGAATATCAGCCTGATCTTTTGCTGTAATAAGCTCCGCACCTTGTAGATGAATTTGTGCAAAAAGATTATGAATAGCTTTTTCGTTGCCAGGAATCGATCTCGCAGAAAAGACAAATAAATCTTTAGGTTCGATGCTTAAAGTGTGCTCACCGGAGACTATTCTTGAAATAGCAGAACGTGGTTCCCCTTGTGATCCTGTGGCTAAAATCAGCAGCTTATTCTTGTGAAAGCGCTTGATGTCTTTTTCGTCGACTAAAAAGTCTTTTGGCCACTTTAACCCAAATCGCCTTGTTCCCATTTCAAAACAAGTTTTCATGCTGCGACCTAGCAGCACCAAGTGGCGTCTTCTGGCAATACAGATATCTGCGACTGTTCTTAATCTTGTGAAATTAGAAGCGAAGGTTGATAAAAATATCCTTGATTGAGCGCGTTTTATGATAGCGTCTAACGGCTTAATGACAGACTCTTCGCTTGGAGTGAACCCCTTTTTATGAGCGTTGGTTGAGTCAGCGATTAAAAGATCTAACCCTTCTTTGCAAATTTCTTTCGCTTTAGCAGCTAAATTTTTATAGATGGTGTTATCGCCGTGAAGCTTAAAATCGCCTGTATGGAAGATGCTGGCATGCGGTGTTTTAATATGCAGTGCGCAAGCATCTGGGATTGAGTGGTTGACGCCGATAAAATTGATAAGCACATTGGAGCGTTTGACTGAAGAGTTGGGATTGATAGTATGAATCTGATTTTGTGAAAGTTCCCGCTGAGAAAACTTATTTTTAATAAGCTGTGCTGTCCAGGGGCTTGCGTAGATAGGAGCTGGATGCCGCTGCCAGATATAGCTTAAAGCGCCAATATGATCCTCATGGCCGTGAGTGATGATATAGGCTTCAATTTTTTTGAACTGAAGAATAAGATTTGAGATATTAGGTGCAATTTTTGATACACCAAGCTGCTCTGGGTCAGAAAAAATTGCGCCAACATCGATAACAAAAAGTTTAGAATCGATATAAAGAGCTGTGATGTTCATGCCAAATTCAGCACAGCCGCCAATAGGTATAATGTAGGCATTTGCCCCTGAGAAATGCAGTTTTTTATCCATTTGAGTCGCCATAGGGGTTTAATACAAAGGAATGAAAGATCAATATACTATTGATTTTGTTTTTTGGAAACGACCATTTCGATTTTGCTACCTCTGAAATTTGGTATTTTGATAGTGAGTTATTTTGCAACCTCAAATTCCTTATTTGTTGCATGGGGTTTTGGATCAAACATGGATAGCTCTTGCTCATTGCTTTCAAACTCAGTTGGCTGCAGAAAAGAAAAATAAGGGCTACCACTTGGGATAAGAATATTGGCTATAGCCTCTGATCTTTCTGCAGCTACCCCATAAAGCTGTTCACGAGCCTTTTTGGCCTTATCCCCTAAAAGCTGAGCTTGATAGTACATCATTTCTTCATTGGTTCGTTGGTTGAACACCGATATCTTAGCCATTTCTTTGGCAATCTGGGCGTCTGAAGCCTTTTGCGTAGCTTCTTTAGTATTTTTATACTGACCCCAGTCATAACTTGGATCTTCGGTAAACTCAATGCTAACCTTACGCCGTAAAGCTAAACTTAAAAAAAAGCTCTCGTGCATCTTGCTAATAAGATCAGACATCCGGGTAAGTTTCAAATCAAAACTTTCGCCATAAACAGCCGGGATTCTTATCGTTTGATTTTGAAATAATCGACGGTTTTGCTCCAGGGCTAGTTCTTGCAATTTAATTTTGGCATGAATTTCTGCTTCTTGTTGCTTGTAGATTTCTTGAAACAAAGAAATCGTGGTTGGAAAAATCAGCGGGTCTTTATGAAAAGACAATCCCATAGCGAGCTGGCCTAAAGCAGTATAAAAGCTAATAACCTGTCCTGCTAATAAAGCGCGATTTAGTCGATTTTGCAGCGCTTCAGGTCCTGTGCGTAATGAATCGTGATGGATAAATGGTAATGTATAGGATTCTTTTAAATCCATAAACTGTTTAGGTATGGGAGGTGCCAGAGCGCTAAGAGCAGCGTAAGCTAAGCTGAAAAATAATAACGAGATGATTGTTGATAAAAGAATAATACGGACTTCTTTGGCATTTGTGATAAATATTCTAAAGAAACTTCCACGATATTTTGCCGCAGACGGCTTTATTTTAACTATAGAAAAAGGATCGACTTTTATTAAGATTCGCAAATTTTGCAGCATAAAACTTGCATAATCACCTGCTTTTAAGTTGAAAATTTTTTCACTGTGGTCTGTTGCTTTTAGATGAGCAATATTACCACCAGTGACTAAAAAGCCCTTAGTTGATTGGTTAAGTGTTAAAGAAGCTGCTAAACCTTTAATTTTCAAAATTGAAATATCATGCGGTAGTGGAAATAAAGGAAGATAAATTTGACCTTTGCGGCGATTGGATAGCGAGACGTTGCGATTTTTCCATAATGGAAAATGACCTTCAAAAATAGGAAAGCCGTTTTGTAAGACTTTAACCAAAACATAGATATTTGGTTTCTTTTTGGACATTAGCTATTTTCTTCTTCTTCAGGCACTAGGGTTTCAAACGCGTACTCTGAAATTCCAACTTCGGCTAGAATGTAGAGAAACGGCCGTAAGTGATAGTATTTGAGAGTCTTATCGACAGCTAAGATAATTAACGATGCACCTGGGTCTGCTTCTTTTTCAAGAGTAGCGCTAAGAGCGATTTGCTGCATTTTTGCGGTTAAATAGCTTTTTAAAGGTGCAAGGTCAGACGGTTTTGTTATCTTCTGTGGAATGAGGAGATCTTGCTGATCAGAAGTGTTGATTAACAAAGAATTTTTGTAAGGACTGATGGCTAGCCATAGTGCCTTTTTAGGTTGCAGATCTCCCTTTAGATGCAAAACGTGAGAGAGATTTTTCCTTCTGGGATTTAGATCCGGTAAAAATTGGCCATAAATGCAAAGAAAAAGCATAAGAGGGAGTAAAAATGGGAATGGAAACCAATGGTCTTCATAGGATAGTCGATCCTTGGTTCTAACTAAAAGTCCATGCCAATATTTTTTATTTTGCACTAAAAAATATCCGATCCTAAGATTATTTTACTATAAAGACCAGACCCCTTAAGAAATTGGATCACCTGCAAGATAATAGCCACCGGCAATGAGTCTTGGGGTAAGAGGATAACAAAGCCAGGGTTTTTAATTTTGAATAATTTCTGCTGATCTTCATGCCATTTTTTAAGATCTGCTACTAAGTTGGCTGCTTGTGGCGTGCCATCTTCATGTGAGATTCTATGTTTATTGGTGTCACTAGCTAAATCTTTAGTAAAATTTTTTAGATGACCAAAAACAAAATCGTGTATGCCAAAGACAATAACTGGGCTATTTTGATCAATTTGACCAAATTTTTCTCCTACCTGCCTCAAGGCAGCAGGAAATTTTAAGGGCACTGACATAATAGGAATGCTAGCAGTTACCATCTCATATTTAGCTGTCATCGCTGATATTCTGAGACAGAATGAAGCGACCAATAATGCTGAAAAAAAACCCAAAAAGACACAGTAGTGTTGCCATGTGTTGTTAGATAATCTCTTCTTCGTCTTTAATATCTTCGACTGCAGCATCGGAGAAATTGTCATCATTTGCAGCCCTTTCTTCTTTTGGCTGATCATCTCTAACTTCTTCTTGACGAACTGGCTCAGGATGCTTTTCTACTCCATGAGATGGTGCTTGAATAAATTGTGCCGGTGCAAATTCAGAGGGAGCAATGAGATAAGTCACGACTGTGATGCCATAATGCAACTTTTCAATGATGCCTATAGAGAAGTTTTTAATAAAATGAAAGAAAAAAAGTACTAAAATTGAGGCAATGATAGCAAGTGCCGTGGCGTTAAGAGAGCTGGCAATGCCGTTGGCGAGTGTTGCTTGCTTTTTTGCTGTATCAAGAACATCAAGGGAATGAAATGACCACCATAAACCGTCGATCGTTCCTAGTAATCCTAGCATCATGATAATGGTGGCAAGAGCAGGCAGAGTGCTGATTCGCTTTTCTAATTCAGGAAGCATCTCAATGGTATCTGCTTCTATAGTTGGCCGAATAGTTGTTGGATCATTTTCAGAAGCTTCGAGCGCTTTTAAAGCAATTTTTGGTAAAGAAGATTTAGAAGTCTGCTTGCAATAAGAGATAGCACGCTCAATATCTTCAGCACTAATCATTTTCCGTAAATTATGTAAGAATTTGTTAAAATCGAGATTGAAGACAAATTGCAGCATAATAAATCGCTCAGTTGCGATGATGGCAGCTACAAAAAATAGAGCCAAAATGGCGATAACGTAAAAATTAAAGCTATGGATGCTTAAAAGAAGCTCTTTCCACATAAGGCCTCCAATCCAGGTCCTTTGATGTACTACAACTAATTTACAGGGTTAAAGGAATCAAACTCGTCTTTTTTCACAAGAGGTTTTTTTTATCAATTAGATTAGGTGCATTGGCTAGAATGGGAAGATCTTGCTGATCTTAAATTTCCTAAGTTTGAGATAATTTTATCTTTTAAACAGGCTTTTTGTTGCTTTTTGTCGATGTTCGGTGTGTTATTGCGCCGTTTGACCAGGCATTGACTAAGGCATCTAGAATTTGCGGATCAAAGAGCTCGCGTTCTTTTTGCAGTTTATCTATAGCGTCTGATTCATCAAGAAAGCCCGAATAAGAGCGACCTGATATCATCGCATCAAAGACATCAGCGACAGCTACAATTCGCCCAAAGAAGGGAATATTTTCTCCTTCAAGGCCTTCTGGGTAGCCGGTGCCATCCCATTTTTCATGATGATATTTAACACCAGAAAGAAACTTTTTGGCGCCAGGAACATTCATGATGATATTAGAACCAATGACAGGATGTAGTTTCATTTCTTCGTATTCTTCTGGATCTAGCCTGGAAGCTTTTTTTAAAATTGCATCTGGAACAGCGATTTTGCCAATATCATGACATAAAGAAGAGATCATCAGCATTTTCTTAGTTTCATGATCAAGCCTTAGCTCATCAGCGATAGCCATGCTGAATTTGCAGACTCTTTCAGAGTGGCCGACAGTATAGGTATCTTTAGCTTCGATTGTAGCGATGACTGTTTCAACCATGCCAAGCATGAAAGTGTCAAGCTCGCGACGAAGAAGCATCGTTTCAAACGTAGCAGAAGCTCTATACATTAGGGTAAGAATTTTTTCTAAGCTAGCAAGATGTAGTTTGTTTGGCGCGTGATCTATTTCAAGATGAACAATCGAAATTACTTCTTGGTTAGCGATCATCGGCAAAACAATGCGATAGTTTGGCACTAAGGGATGTGAACTTCTTAAGAAAACGCCTTTCTTTCTGTTTACAACTTCAGCTAAAGCTAATTCACTGATTTGAAAGGGTTTTGTTTCTTTTTTAAACTGTTTAGATGCTGTCGGTAAAAACTGAGTCGCAGGTTTTGGGCAAATAAAATGGCATGCTCGGGAAAGATCTGGATAGTAGGCATGAATCTCTTTTAATAAGCACGCACTGGCTTCTTCCATACTGCTTGCGGCTAAGATGTTGCTTTGGGAGTCATAAATCTGTTTTAAGTTAGCAGTTTTTTTGAAAATTTTATTGATTATATTTGAGTGGAAAATAGGAATTTCCTCGAAATGGGGAAGAGAGATTTGATCTATGGGGATAGCGGTGGTTGTTAGCTCAGAAATTTGGTCGATTAAGATATCAAATTGGCCAAGCTCTTTGGCAATTTGAATAGTTTCCGTTGGCTTTATGAACATAATCTCGGTATTGCCAGCAAGAATTTTGTCTTGATTTTTCAGAACGGAATTAATGACGCGGTCACCATTAAGATAAAGTCTTCTTTTCACATCTTTATTTTCTAGAATATAAAGTTTGCCTCTTTTTTTGATCAAAAAATGCACAGCGGCCATATCAGGATCAGCAATTTCAAGAGAATTACCAACAGCAGCGCCTACGCTTAAGGGAAAAGAACTAATCTCGATATGTTTCCCTTCATCAGAGCCTCTTTTTATAATCAAAGTGACCATGTACTAGTCTTTATAGTGACTTATCAATTCAGTACATTTATCGGCTATTTTGCTTTTTGAGTTGAGAGAGGCTATAGCTTTTCTTGCTAGAGACCGAAAAAATTGCAGCTAACTATCCTTTAGTTGAAGGGGTATGATGTGCAAAATTGCAAGTGGGCTGTTATTTTTTTCTTGTCAGCTTGGACCTTGAAATTAGCTGCTGAAAAGTCCCATCGTGTTTATTTTTTTGATGAAAAAAGACCTGACTTGCCTTTAGAGATAGGTAAGCAAGGCGCTCACAGTAAGAGCGTAAAGGGAGCATTTATAAAAGATCCAAGTTTTATTGAAAGCAGAGCTCATAAGGAGCCTTTAGAAATACAAAAAAAAGGACGAGATATTGTTAAAATTGAAAAAATAGTTTCCAACCAGAAAAAAAACAGCGATGCTTTGAATAGATTAGATTTGCGTTTAGATCATAGATTTGAACTACCGCACCTAGAAAGGTTAGATCGACCTTTTTTGCTGGAATATAGCCAGATAAAATAAAATGGAGAACCCAATATCGAAAGCCAAATTTTTCATTGGATTAATTTAAAACTAGCCCATCCTTTTCTTGATCAAGTTATGACGCTCATTAGCAATGAGATATTTTGGCTTGGTTTTTTTTCTTTGTTGATATTGACATTAGGCTTGCGCAAAGAGCTGAGGAAATATGCACCACTTATAATAACTGTCTCGTTGAGTGTTGGGTCAAGTGATGTTGTCAGCTATCGTTTGCTAAAGCCTTTTTTTGCGCGGGAAAGACCTTGTTACGTTGAGAAGGATGTGAGGCTTTTAGCGGCAGGTTGCGGCAGTAAATATGGATTTCCTTCCAATCACAGCGCTAATGCTATGGCTTTTGCTACGGCCTTTGTTTTTTTTGAGAAAAAGATTTTTGCATGGCCCTTTTATGTGGGTCTTTATAGCGTCGTCTTCTTGGTAGGATTGTCGCGAATCTATTTGGGTGTGCATTATCCTTTTGATGTAGCAGCTGGCTGGCTAGTCGGTATGGTTAGCGCGCTTTTTACGACAAAAATTCTTTATTATATCTTACCTCGGAGGCAAGAAGGTTAAGGAGCAAGTGTAAAATTGAAAGCCTTAGCTTTTTTGTTTAAATTTTGCACAGTAGTTTGGGATTTCAGTGAAATTTTATGCTACCAGCTGGCGTAAGTGCGCTTTAAAAGCAAGTTCTAGATTTGCGATTTGCATCAGAAGTTAGTTTAGACTGGCTAGCTATGACAAGCTATTCGCCGTAGAGGAATTCTTTTTCTTTGAGGGTTGTAATAATTTGATCGATGATGAGCCGTTGTGTCTTATCGAGCTCTAAAAAGACGCCGCCAATACGGTGGCGCTGTTCATCAAACCATCGGCATTGTGTTTGGCAGTTGAGTTTTGTTGGAGCGTAGATACCAAGAGGAGCAAGTGGTATACTAAGCCAATATTTGTTGCCGACTGTGGCAATAAATTCGGATGTAAATTCAATCTTAAATCCTTGTAAGCTAATATCAAGCAGGACAGCGCTTTGCAAAAGAAAAGGTAAGAAACGATAGGCTCTGACTTCTACGAGAGCATGTGAGGTAAATCTCTTATTTCGTTGACTATTATTTTCGGATGGGGGAGGACTATTAGTCGTAGTCATGGACCTGCCAAGCTTGTTTACCTTATTATCGAGTATAGCATAGATTTTTAGAGGAGAGAGAAGCGATGTATCAACACCCTGTCCCCCAGCGAGTTCGAGTTTTGATCCTTGGCGGCGGTATTCATGGGGTTGGTGTTTTTCATGATTTGGCTAGCCGTGGCTGGAAGGACATCTTCTTAGTAGAAAAGTGCTCTTTGGGTAACGGCACAAGTTCTAAATCAACGAAATTAATTCACGGTGGTCTTCGCTATTTGAGACAAATTAGTCAGTTTTCTATGGTCAAAGAATCTCTGAGAGAACGTTCTTTGCTGCTAACAGTGGCCCCAGATATTGTAAGACCTATCGAACTTATTTTTCCTATTCAAAAAAATGTTGGTGAAAGCTCATGGTTAGTGAAAATTGGTCTTTCTCTCTATGATTTTTTGGCAGGGCAAGAAAATATCGAAAAAAATAAGTCGTTAAGTCACGCTCAGGCCTCGGCAAAAATCCCCCACTTAAACGTCGATAAGTTTACTCGCTTTTATTCTTTTTGGGACGCTCAGACGGATGATCTTGCTCTAGTTCATAGAGTAGCAGCTTCAGGCTTAGCTTTGGGTGGCGGTATAGCTGAGAATACAGAAGTGCTATCTGTAGAACAAACAAACGAAGGTTTTCTTGTTTCAGTGCAAGATCATCAAGGTAATATCCAAAAGATTTCTTGCCTGTTTGTGATCAATTGTCTGGGACCTTGGGCAAATACTTTTCTTGAAAAGACAGGGTTAAAAGCCCCTTATCAAGGGATAAATAATAAAGGTTCACATCTAGTTTTTGACGATATTGGCCTAGAATCTGGTTTATTTATGCAGTCGCCAGCAGATAATCGCATATGCTTTCTTTTACCTTGGCTTGGCAAAACGCTCTTGGGCACTACAGAAGCACTATACAACGGCAACCCAGATGAAGACAAAGTTGCAGATGAAGAGGTGCAGTATTTATTGCAGATTGCGAATCAATATTTGACAAAACCTCTAAAAGAGACAGACATTAGAGCTAAATTTGCTGGTTATCGCTGGCTAGCGGTGGGTGGTAAAAATGATATAAGCCTGACTTCTAGAGAACATCTTTTAGGTGAGCTAAGATCAACGCGGGGATTTATGCTTACTGTCTATGGTGGCAAACTAACAAGCTACCGTTCGTTGGCTGAGAAAATAGGCGATAAGCTCACGCGAGCTTTTGGTGAATTTCGCCCATCTATGACGAAAGACCCTAAGTCTTGGTTAAAACCCTTTGAGCAACCGGGTTTTGACCCAGTAGCTCGTTTTAATTAGCCCTTGGCGTTTTCGCGCCAAAGACTAATTAGGAAGGCTATTTAAAGTTACTTCTAAGCTGGCAAGCTGAGCTGATAAATTGTCAGCTTGCGCCTTGGTTTTCTCTTGAATCTCTTTTGGTGCTTTTTCTTGGTACTTGGGGTCATTTAATTTTTGCTGCATAGCGGCAATGAGTCCTAAAAGCCGTTGCTTTTCCTTCACTAATCTAGCTCGTTCCTTGGCAATGTCTAAATATTCACCAACAGGCAAATAAAGGGTAAAATGTTGGTTAATACTGACAAGTGCATTGGCTGGCTTCTGACTTTCATCGACAAAATGGCTTTTTGTGACTTTAGCTAGCTTTTCAAGCCAACTCTGAGCTTCCCTAAAAAGTTCTTCTTCTTGTGGCTTTGCCGTAACATAAATCTCAACTGCAGCCTGAAGAGGGATGAGTGCCTGTGTTCTAAGAGAACGGACCTGGCCGATTAAATTTTGGACAATAAGCCAACGTTTGGTTTGCTCAGGGAAGGCTGGGACTTCTGAGCCAGGGTAGTTGGCAACAACAAGGCTTTTGGCTCTTATCAGTCTAGGATGCGCTGGCAAACTTTGCCAAATTTCTTCTGTCACAAAAGGAATAACAGGAGCAAGTAGCCGCAAAATTAAATCAAAGCAATAAACAAGAAAGGATAAAACCTGCTGCCTTTCCTTTTTGTCACTGCTTTCTAATGCTTCCTTTGCACACTCAAGCCCCCAATCGCAAAAGTTGCGCCAAAACAAGGCAAAAAGTTGTTCAACAGCTTCATTAATGCGGTAGTTATCGAAATTAGAAGCAACCTTCTCGCTTGTCTCGTGAATTTGGGTGACAAGCCAAGCCATCCAAAGCTTGAGGTCTTTTGGTGAGAAGTCGACAATATGCTGTTCTTTTTCAAGGTGTCGCTCAAGAAAGAGAGCTGCATTCCAAAGTTTATTAATAAAGCGATGGCCAAGATCAAAATCTTCCACAGCCATTTTGACGCGACCACCTAAAGGTGCTAGTGAGACACAGGTGTAACGCACAGCATCAGCACCATGACGGTCAATAAGCATTAAGGGGTCAATGCCGTTGCCAAGAGTTTTTGAAAATTTGCGCCCATCTTTATCGCAAATAATGGCGTTAAAATAGACATCCTTGAAAGCAAGCTTGTTTGTGGCATGGTAACCAGCCATGATCATGCGTGCGACCCAAAGGTAAATAATATCAGGTCCTGTAACAAGCACGTTTGACGGGAAAAATTTCTCTAAGTCCTTGCTTTGTTTTGGCCAACCAAAGGGGCTAAGAGGCCAAAGCCAGCTTGAAAACCAAGTGTCAAGGACATCTGCATCTTGTTCTAGGTTTGTTGAACTGCATGCTGAGCAAGATGTTGGTGCTTGCACAAAACTTTGCACTTTTTGGCAATCAAGACAGCTCCAAACAGGGATTCGGTGCCCCCACCAAAGCTGCCGTGAAATGCACCAATCTTGAATATTTTCAAGCCAGTGTAAGTAAGTTTTTTTGTAAGAAGAGGGAAAAAAAGACAGCTCACCTGATTTAGCTGCCAAAATCGCAGGCTGAGCGAGATCAGCCATCTTAACAAACCACTGCTCTGATAGCTTAGGTTCAATAGGTACTTTTGAACGATCTGAAAATGGCACTGAATGCCGGTAGGATTCTGATTTTACATGTAGACCTTGACTTTTAAGTTCTAATACAACGTTTGCGCGCGCTTTTTCGCGGTCAAGGCCTTGAAATTTAGGGGGGCAGTTTTCGTTAAGTGTTGCGTCATCGTTTAGTACATTGATGAAGTCCAGGTTGTGTCTTTTGCCAATTACAAAGTCATTGGGATCATGGCATGGCGTTACTTTTAGGCAGCCTGTTCCAAAGTCAGTTTTTACATAGTCATCGCCGATAATTTTAATTTTTTTAGCTGTAAGGGGTATCTCGACGTATTGACCTATAAACGCTTGGTAGCGTTCATCTGTTGGATTGACAGCAATAGCGGTATCACCGAAGATAGTTTCAGGCCTGGTTGTTGCGACTGTTAAAAATTGTTCCGGTTTATCTGCGAAGGTGTATTTAATAAAGTGTAGCTGGCTATTGATCTCTTTATTTTCCAACTCATCGTCAGAAATAGCAGTACCTAATTTGGGATCCCAGTTAACAAGCCGTTTCCCGCGGTAAATAAGGCCTTTATTAAAAAGATCGACAAAGATTTCTCGCACAGCTTTAGATAAGCTCTCGTCCATGGTATAGGCTTGGCGTGACCAATCACAAGAAGCACCTAATTTTTTTTGCTGTTCGACAATAACATTGCCGTTTTTGTCTTTCCATTCGGCGCATTTTTCTAAGAAAGCCTCGCGGCCTAAAGCTTTACGTGTTAAGCCTTGCGTCAAAAGTGATTTTTCAACCATCATTTGTGTTGCTATACCAGCATGGTCTGTGCCAGGCAGCCAACAACAGTTAAAACCCGTCATCCTTTTGTAACGGATTAAAATATCTTGGATGGTATTATTGAGGCCATGACCCATATGGAGGCGATCAGTGACATTTGGTGGTGGAATCAAAATAGTGTATGTAGGCTTTTTACTGTCCGTTTCAGCATGGAAAAAGTTGTTAGCCTGCCAAAAATCCCACCATTTTTGTTCATAGCTTTTTGGCTCTAGATTTTTTTTTAAAGTCATAAAAGAGAAATCCCTTATTTTTTGCTTTCAAGTTAGAAAGGGCAAAAAGTTTGGCATGGTATAACTAAACCGAGAATGATAGCATTTTCTTTTGGATAAAAATATGCCAAATACTAGGGGAAAATAAAAGATGGCGATGGAGCGAAAGATTATTAGTGCTAGTCAGGTCTTTGCGGAAGCTTATACTTTGATGACAGCCATTTGGCCGGCCTTTTTGAAGATCTGTATCTTTGCCTTCTTTTGTCCTAACCTATTATTTTCTTTAGCAATGGCCTTGAAGTCGGATTCTTGTGTTCATCAGTTGCGAGTCTTTAGCGCCATGTTTTTGCGAGCGACCCCTGTAAACCTTGATGGTTTATTAGCGCCAGCACTAAGTTTTTTCTCTTTTTATGCAATAGGCTCTAGCCTGCTTTTTTTAGCAGCTCTTATAGGTACCTTTAATTTGGTGCAGATTTCCTACACTCAATTGACAAAAAATGATGCTTTGGCGCAGACAAAAAGAGTTAGTAAATCATCAACTAAGCTCTTAAGAGGAGTTTTTCTTTTTGGTTTGATTGGGCTTGCTTCGAAGTTTGAAGAAGTTGCTTTGGGGCCGTTTCATATTTTGACGATGTGGCTTATGATGGCTGTTGTCTTGTTTTTAATCGAAAATAAGACAGTCGTTCGTTCTCTTACCCAGGCAATTCTTTTTTCTTATTCCTCAGCCATGACGATTGGTGCTTTTCAGGTCGCCTTTATTTTGGCTACTTTTGGCATCGGTATGTTTGCGATCAATGGCACTTTGTTTTTATTTAAAGATTTTTTTCTAAGAGCAGATGAATATTTAGGCATGTCCCGTATCGTTTGGGATGTTGGCTTTTTTAATATGCCTTATACGATGATGTATTTTATCATCGATGTAGTCGAAAATTTGGCTATAAGTCTTGTCGCTGCTTTTATGCCGCTATTTTTAGTGACGCTTTATCATCTGTCGCGACCTAAGTTAAGTCAAAGGCGCTATTAGTTCTTTATCTTGCTTAAAATATGTTTGATCTGCTCTTTTTGCGGTTCGCTTAGCTGATCAGCTAAAAGATAGTCAAGCTCAGCAAGCAGGTTTAAATGTAAGTTTAAAGTCACCTGATCGGTATTAAGCATAGCTATATCAGCTAGAAAGCCCAAAAAGTCATCATGAGACCTCGCTTCTCGGTATTCAGGTTCTCGACTTGGATGCTTAAGATACCTGCTAATAAGATCAATTTGATTTTCTACCAAGATAGAAGCTTGGTAGAGCAGGTAATTTCTTGAGCGAAACATGGAAGTGCCAGCAATTTTTTTATTTTCAAACACAATATCGCTGATACCATTTTGTGTCAGGGCAGCTAATTTAGGGCTTAGCTTTAAAAGCGAGCGATTGATGGCTTGGTTGATCAGGCGAAAATAGAGAGAATTATTGTAATGGTCGTTTACCCAGAGGCCAAGGCTTACTACAACGCAGCCGGGGTATAAGAGCACAGTCCCCCCTCCTCCTAGTCTTTTGACAATCAAGACTTTATCTTTTTGACATAAATCAACATGCGCTTCTAAGTGTGCCTCATTTGAGGCTCCTAAAACAACTTGCATCTCTTTGGGCGTGAAGACATGCAGGGCTATCTTTTTCTCTGCTTGAGATAAAATAAAATTATCGATTTTCATCCGACAACCTGAAATTGGATGAGAAAATATTTAGCGACACTAAAAAGGATAAGGACACCTGAAACATCAACTAAGGTGGAAATAAAAGGGGAAGAAGCAACTGCGGGATCTAACTTTAAGGCTTGAAAAAGAAATGGCAGCATAGAACCAAAAATAACCCCAACAATGACAACCAACCAAACAGATAAGGAAATAGTAAGAGCTACTTCTTGGCCAAACCCCCAAAAAACCATGCGTGCATAACAAAAAAGCGCCATGCAGATGCCAAGAATAAGGCTAACCAAACTCTCCTTACGAAGCACACGCAAATAGTCGCCTAGACTGATTTCAGCAATCCCAAAACCGCGAATAATCAAGGCAGCAGCTTGTGTGCCGGAGTTGCCTCCAGCTGATAAAATGGCCGGTAAGCAAAGTGATAAAAAGGTCCAGCGTTCAATTTCACTTTCGAAGTATTTAAGTGCCTCTCCAGAGATAAAGCCGCCAATAAGTAAAACTGTCAACCAACCGATTCTTTTTTGAAATAGCACCCAAACTGGTGTTTGAAAATACCCTTCTTCTAGCGCTCCTTGACCACCGAACTGGTGAATATCTTCGGTAGCTTCATCTTCTGCAACATCAAAAACATCGTCGGCAGTGACAATCCCCAAAAGTACTTTATGATCATCGATAACTGGAATATAGCTGTGATCATATTTTCGAAAAATTTCAACAGCGTCGTTCTGTTCCTGTTCAGGATGCAAAAAGACATAGTTCTTTTTCATGATCTCGCTTAATGGTTTGGTTGCCGGATCACAAACAACCAAAGAAGCCAGAGAGACTTCGCCAATCAGCTTGCTGTCGTCACCTGTGACAAAAAAGTAGTTTAGATGTTCTACTGGCAGAGTTTGCGACCAATGGATATATTCAAGAGCTTGCGATACTTTCATAGATTGTTTTAATGCTAAGAAGTCGGGAGTCATTAATCGACCTACTGAATCTTCAGGGTAGCTAAGCAAGGTCTTTGTAACTGCTAGCTCGCTAGGACTTAATAGGTGCAAGATATGTTGATGCATATCTTTGGGTAATTCTTCAAGTAGGCGCGTTCTGTTATCAGGCTCCATCTCATTTAAAAGTCGCGATAAAACGGCTTCCGGAAGAGCCTCTATCAACTCAATCTGTTTATCGATCTCAAGAAAAGAGAAGACTCCAACTTTTCTAGATCTGGGGATTAAGTTAAAAAGCTCCCAAGAGCTAGGGCTTTCCGTTTCAGCCAAGATTTCAGCGATATCTGCAACATCGTTTTCTTTAAAAACGGCCTTGAGCTTTTTGAGATTACCTTCTGTTAAAGCATCCCTTACCTTAGCCTTAAGTGGGTTTTCTTGTGTCATTTGCATCTTCTGGGCAAAAGGTTTTTAGAATGAGGTACGGGTCTTTTTTCTCATAATCTCGTTTTAAAATAAGGTCTTGGATAAAGTCGCCAATTTTTTCCCTTTCAGAGCAGGTAAAGGCTCGTTGAAATGGCGAAAAATCAACGACATAGAGCGAGGCCCCTATTACAGTAGCATTGTTCCAGCTTTTATCATCAATGAGATCGTAGCGGTTAAAACGAGGCTTCTTGTCCGTTAAGAAGGTTTTAAACAACGTAGCTTTTTGTGTCAATAAGACTTGCTTTGTCAGAGTAGATTGACTGTATAGGTGATTTAGCGCCGCTTTTAGCTCAGAGAGCCATTTTTGATAGATTTGTTGATCTTTTTCTAGTGCTAAGTAAGCTAGGAGCTCTTTTTTGAGCCCTTTCTCTTGCAGAAAAGACTTCGTTAAATGAGAACTGACGAAACTAGCTAGGTTCTCATTAAATGGGCCTTGATCAGCAAACCATACGGTTTGGTGGGTGATCTCATGAAAAAACAGCTCACAAAGGGCTGGTTTTGATCTATCAAGCATTGAAGAGTAGATGGGGTCGGCAAACCACCCAAGAGCTGAAAAGGCCGCTACCTGTCCTTTTTCTATATCAAAACCTTCGTCTTTAAACCGATCAGCTTCCTCATCACGGTCCTTATGCGAGAAAAAGCCTTGATAAGGCATATCACCAATGATGGGATACCAAAAAGTTAAAAGCTCCAGGCGATCGGGGTGGGCCACTTCTAGAAGATAAGAAATTGGTCCTGGGTGTTCGATGAAATGTCGGTAACTTGAGTCTGGTATCAGTCCATGCTGTTTGCTGTAGTTTTGAATCTCTTCGACAAAGAGGAGGGCGTCTTTGGTCTTGGCGTTGGTTTTAGGGTCTTTTTCCACCTCAGCTAAAGGGCGTCTTGAGTTGTAGAGGTTATTATGAGTCAAAGCTAATCGGGTTAAGTAGCATGATGAGACTAAGGGTATTAGAGATGCCATCAATAGAAACTTGCCAAGTTCCATAGAGTTCATTTTTTAGCCGAATAAAAGCGGGTGTTGTTGCTTTTTAATCGGCTAAAAGAGCCCTTTTATAAAGGGCTCATCTTGGGCTTAAGCTGACTTTGAGTCTTAGATCATCAATATCAAATGCTTGAGTGTAAGCAAGCGAAGGGATAGCGTCTTTAGCTAAGAAGGCCAGTTGCTCAGTTAAGGTTTCTCCTTGAATGTAGCTTTGATGAGCCAAAGCTGCTTCAAGAAGCAAAGGGTCGCCCTCTAGCTCGACAGTGATTCTATCGGCAACTTCTAGTTTTGAGTCCTTGCGCAGGTTTTGAATGCGGTTGACAATTTCTCTGGCAAGCCCCTCTAACTCCAACTCTTTTGTGAGTTTAGTATCTAGCACAACAGTTAGCGTACCTTCTGTGGCAATGAGACGATCATCTAAAGGCGAGCGCTCTAACAGGACATCATCACGCAGAATTTGGTGGCTTAAAAAGTTGTAACCATCTTTTTGAGTCAGGCTATCTAAGAAAGCTTTGACGCTTTCTTGGCTAGTATTTATCTCAGCCAATAATTGGCGCAAGGCAGCTAAATCTTTTCCAAGCTTTTTGCCAAGATTAGCTAAATTAGGTTTTAGCGTCAGGCGAACGTGCTTGGCCTCATCCGTTGTAAAATCAATACTCTTAACGTTTAGTTCTGTAGCTATGATCGATTGGCCTAGATTAATTGCCTCTTGGTCTTGCTCGTTAGCAGTAATAACAAGAAGCCTAGGCAGGACTTGTCTTGTCTTTAACTTATGAGCTTGTCTTAGAGAGCGCGCCAAGTTAACGACCTGGCGGATAATCTCCATTTGCGATTCAAGTTCTCTAAGGAGCAAATCTTCAGATGGCTTAGGGAGATCTGTGAGATGCACGCAGGGTTCTTTGATAAGATCTTGGCAAAGATAGCTATAAAGTTCTTCAGTTATGAAGGGTGCAAAGGGTGCAAAGACCCGCAAAAATCGCTCTAAAACATAAGACAAGGTGTCAAAGGCACCGATACTCTCGCGTTTTTGCTCGCCGCTTGCCCAAAATCTACGTCTAGATAGTCGAATGTACCAGTTGGTTAAGTCTTCAACAAAGCTCAGTACTTTTGGTACAACAAGATAGAGTTGATAGCTTTCCATATGCTTTTGGACATCAAACATCATGGAATGAAGTCTTGTTATAATCCATTTATCAAGCACATGCACAGAAGCTGGCACGTAATCTTCTGCTAGCAAGTTGCTTTTTAGAGTGTAGCCTTCTGCCTTGGCATAAGTGGAAAGAAAACTATAGGCATTCCACAGAGGGATAAGGATCAGGCGTGTTATGTCTTTTACACCCTTATCCATAAAGATGAGATTTTCTGCCTTAAGCAACTGCGAGTTCAGCATATAAAGCCTGATGCTGTCAGCGCCGTTTTGTTCCAACAGTGCTTCAGGTGGTGTGTAGTTTTTTTTCCTTTTTGACATTTTTTTACCTGACTCATCCAAAATAACGCCGTTGACAATGACGTTTTGGAAAGCAGGCTTATCAAAAAGAGCAGTAGACAGTACGCTTAAGGTATAAAACCAACCACGGGTTTGATCGAGACCCTCGCCGATAAAATCAGCTGGAAAAATCTGTTCAAAGCGCTCTTTGTTTTCAAACGGGTAGTGAAGCTGGGCATATGGCATTGAACCCGATTCAAACCAGCAATC
>CALBMD010000534.1 GCA_937896265.1 uncultured Pseudomonadota bacterium | reverse complement strand
ATCATGCCGAAATTACTTTCAGGCCTCATAACCCTGACCCTTGCACCGAGTCTTTTTGCCACTAACTTTATTTGCACTAACCCCGACGCCACACGAGAGTACCGCACCTGGCTCGATGCTGCTAATAAGGGGCGCATCGATATTTATGAGCAAGGCACTCTCATATCTGCAATCGATAACCTAGAAGTCAAGCGTGAGTCTCAAGGCTCCGCACCATCTTCTACTCTCTATCGCTTCGGGGCCGAGGGTGATTTCTTTATTGAAATCACCGAAGTTGAAGATGGTTCGATTACTGCTAAATACTTAGAGACAGAAGGCCTTACTTGCAAACGCAACCCTGACACGGCGCGTGATATTTAATTAATATTGCCGTTCGCATTGCTATTGTGATTGCCTTTGTTATTGTTATTAGACGAACCTTTATTATTAGAATTAGAAGGGTTCGTCTTATTACCATTACTGCCATTACCATTGTTCTTGTCATTGACCATGTTGTTATTGGCAACTAGATGACGATCCTGTTTAGTGTTACGATCTCCCATGATCTTCTCCTTTTCCAATCTCTACTTGTTTGATCATTTGTCCAGGCCTGTTATGGCAAAAATCGCAAACCAGATAAATGTCGATATTTCTAATATTGAAATAGAAAAAAGGAAAGATATCGTCGCAAGCAAAAGGACTTGGGAGGATGCTTCATAGCTAGATCCTCCCAATAATAGCTTGAATTTGCTAATCTTTTGGCAAGATAACGATAGTTTTAATCGTTCCGGTTAAACCCTCTTTCAAAGAAATTTTCTTCGTAGCTACATTTACAGTACCAAACATATATTGATTGTTTGAGAAATCCAGACCGTCAGCATAGACAGAGCCTTTAGTACCTGTACTTGCTAAATTGTAGGCTTCGAAATTGGTCAAGATAGTTGAAGGATAAGCAGTCTGCCAGTTATATCCAGAGCTATTACAAGCCGCCTCTGTAGAAATTGAGCTAACGACACACTGACGTTCTTTCCAAGCTAGACCAAGAGAGTCATCACTGCATGATGCCTTTGCGGTAATAGAGGTATCCACGCATTGGGTGCCTATGGTTAGGGTGTTTAGCAAATATTGACCAAGAGTAGTATCAAAAGAAGAGTAATAAGGAACATCATCTACAAGCCACAGATCAATTGCTTTTTCTGAGCCAAGGCTTCTAAGCAAGAGTGTTTTCCCTGCAGTATCAACGATAGCAAAAGCCGTATACTCTTTTGTCCATTGATTGCTATTATTACTTGAACCGCTTTCAGATACCTGTGAACAGTTCATTTGCCCTGTTAAGTAGGTACCAGCTAAGTCGTCATAGCTTAGGTGGCTTGAATCAGAGTCTTTGGCAAAGTTGTTGACTTTATTATTCCAGTCATAAAAGGTATCACGGCTTGCAGTATCTGTAGAAGCACAGATTGATCCAGGTACGTTGTCGTAATGAACTGTAGCTGTCTGCCATCTTGGTAAGCAGGAATCCTTATTATTGTTATAAAATCCAGCGTTATCAGTAGCGTCTGTTGAAGTACAAGCGCCTTGGCCAATATGGTTTTCAGGATCAGCCGCATCTTTCCAAACGTTGCTTGGGTTGTTTGCTATACAAAGAGCTTGTGTCTCGAATTTGTCTTGATCAAGATAAGAGCCGTTTGAATCGTAGCAGATACCAGTACGCCACACGAGATGAGGCGATGCAGAGTTGGCGTTGTCGTGCCAAATATAACCATCAGTGGTGCATGAACTAGAATCTACACGATAACGGTTAGAGCAACCTGTTTGTGCTTCACAATCTGCTTTTGTTTTATAGCTATCGTTAGAACAATAACCAGGGGTCCATATACGGTCGCTAAGCAAACAAGAATCAGCCGCGCTAGAGCCATTGCTGCAATTACCTTGGTTCACCCAAGTACCAGCATTATTAGCACATGTGTCTTGCGTATAGTCTGCACCGTTTGAGTCTGTTAACACTGGGAATCCACCGACTGTACAGTGAGGACCACGAAAATCCATGGAACACGTCACTTTGCCTTCAGCTTTTTTCCCGACGTTACCAATGACATATACTTTACCTGTGCTGTCTTGTTTAATAGAGCTAATCTGGCTACCACCACCGGCAAATACTTGATCTTTGGTCTCACAGCGGCGTTTGAATTCACCTTTCCAACTATTACTTGGTGAAAAGTTATTTCGATTAGAGCCAGTGTAATTGTTATAACCATAGCCATAGGATTTAACATCGACACTGCGACTAAGGTTCATCCAATCCCAAATATTGTTACCACAGGTAATAAGCGCCGAAATACGAGCTGAAGGGTCAGTTTTACTTGGATCAAAGTTAAATAAACAGGCGCTTTCCCAAGAAGCTGTCGAAGCACTAAGAGGATCAGGCCCGAAAAATACAGCCTGATCTGTACCGGTTTTAGCATGGTTTGTATCATATATGAACTGATACCAATCGCGCGCTATCTCAATAATTTGACCATTAGAACCTGGAGAAATATAGCGGAAGAATCCACCACCGCCACCACCGCAGTTTGCAGAATTTTGGCATGTTTGACCAGTATAGAAAACACCCCCTAAAGAAGTAGCCAAGAAGTCTGAAACTTGAATGTTGGCATTGATCACTTCATCTGGAGGAACCGTACCTGTTCTTGCTTGTTTAAATACCAATGTGTTTTGGCCATTAGGAATATTACCTGGATAGAAGATGTTACCAGACTTATCGAATTGAAAGATCCCATTGGAAAAGCGGTTATTGCCACCGAAGATAAAATGGGAATTGTCGATGCAAGAGAGGTTATCAGGCGCTGCTTCTTGAGTTAAGAGTTGGTCTAGTGTACCGCCGGATATTTTGAAAAATTGACACTGATACCCTGAAGACTGTTCCCAAGGATTAGCATCCTGTGGCGCATCTTTATAGATAAAAGAGTTCTCAAATTGCAAATACACTTCTTTTGTAGGGGCAATACCGATGGTAATTAACTTTGGCAACTTCTGTTGAGGGCCTTGGCCTTGGTTGTTTTCACCTTGATCTTGCGTCAAAGCATCTTCGATTGCACCGCTGCTTTTATTGATCTTTTGCATCGCAGCACCTTGATTATCCTCCGTCAAGCCAAAGCTTTTACGGCCAAAAGAAAATGGCTTGCCTTTGACGTAGTAACTTGCTCCTTCTATCAGATTTAAACTGGGCTCAATCCGAGGAGCAGTTAGATTCATCTTGCTAATACGTTCATTGTGCTTGTCTACAAGAGAAGCTTGACCCTCTTGACTTTTGTCGATAACAAGCAAGCCATAGGCACCATTTAAATCAGCGGTTGCTGCAACATGAAGTTGCCCAGATTGACCGCAGTTGACACATCCTTCTTGATTACCATTGTTATTATTTTTGTTATCTTTCCCGCAGCTGACCAAAACTAACGCACCTAAAGCCGTGGTTAGCAGCTTTTGTTGCCACAGAATTCTTGGTTTCCTACTCATTTGGGCATCCTTATTATTTAGTATGCACCCTCTGGAGATGAGGCGCGGTTACTGGCAAGACTCACTCTGCTGAGAGTGGCCTATCCTTCTTGAGTTCGGTCCGGGGTGGGTAGATCTTTAGCCCTAGCTAATTAAGGTAAAAATTGGGGAAAAAGTGGTGCTAAATAGCAAAAAAACAAGGCAGCATAATCTCCTGATATAGGCTTATTTTTTGGTTTTATTAAATATTCTTCCTAGGTCTAGTGCAGAATATTCCTACTCTTAGGTACCGCCCAAAAGCTCCTTTGAACATTCCACGACGAATGCTATTCTGTTGGTTTACTGATTAGGAAAAAACTTTGAACAAAAGCCGCCGTCTTCATAAAAATAAAAACCAATCTTCGCACTCTAGACCCAAGCATGGCGCCTCTGAACCTCACGATAAAGCGCTAGTTGGGCAAAAACTCATCCGCAAAAGCGAGGAATATATTGCTGAACTTTTAGGTCATGTTCCTCCCAAGAGAGACAAAGCCTTCTCTCTTGATAGCTGGCAAAAAACTGCCATCAACGCTTTGAAACAAAACTACAATGTCATTGTAGATGCGCCCACAACTGCGGGAAAAACAAAAGTTGTAGAAGCTTTTTTTGCCGACAATCTTCATGCTGCTAACTTTCGCGCTTGCTATACCTGCCCAGTAAAGAGTTTATCTAACGATAAGGTTAAAGAATTCCGCGAAATTTTTGGTGTCAACAATGTAGGCATATCGACAGGCGATATTAAAGAAAATATTCATGCGCCTATTGTTGTTGCAACTTTGGAATCCTATCGCAACTCTCTCTTAGGCATTGAACCTGATCTTGGACGCAAGATCGTTGTTTTCGATGAATATCATTTTTTACAAGATCAGGGTCGAGGCAGCGCTTGGGAAGAGGCTATTATTTTAACCCCTCCAGAATGCCAAATCTTAATGCTCTCTGCATCAGTGGCTAACGCTAGCGACTTTGCTAGCTGGCTTGAACAGCTATCCCATCGGCGCTCTCTGCTTGTAACAGAAACCGTGCGTCCTGTGCCACTCAAAGGCTTAGTCTTTATAGAAGGACATTGGGTAGTTGCCGAAATGCTTCCTGAAAAGCTGCAGCAGCCATCAAAACGCCATTTTCTAGAAGCTATCCCCTTGCAAGAGATAGCACGCGCTGCTTCAGCTCTTTGCCGTATCAAGGTTTTCCCATGTATTATCTATGCTGGTAAACGTCTTGCCTGTGAAACCTTAGCTCTTGAAACGGCTAAAGCAATGCCTGCGCTGTCTAATGAAGAGCGAGATGCTTTAGCCTCAAAGCTCGCCAAAGCACATGAAGAGTGGCACACTTTTAAGTTTCTGACTCCTAGGCTACGGGAAATGATCTTAACAAAGGGCGTAGCCTACCACCACTCTGGGCTTGCTCTACCCGTACGTTTGGCTATTGAGAGCTTGGTAAAAGAAGGTTGTTTAAAGTTTTGCGTTGCTACCATGGGCCTTAGTATCGGCATCAATTTTTCTGTAAAAGCGACTCTTATTTCTGATGGTTTTCGACCCAGCGAAACAGGCATGATTCCTTATCCTCCATCTGATATCCTGCAAATGACTGGCCGAGCTGGACGTCGTGGTTTAGACCTAGTTGGTTTTAGCTGCTGGCCAAGTCTTTCTTATTACCAGCGCTTTGGCCATACAGCGCGCGAAGACTGCCAGTCAAGCTTACGCATCGACTCTTGTACTTTCCTTGGCTTAGTAGGCCGTGGCTATGACTTACGTACTATTGAAACTTTCTATAAGAATAGCTTTCTAAAATATAAGAAAGCTCAAACTAATATGGGGATAGTAAGCCCAACAAAGCTAGCCCGCGCTTTAGAAGTGGATACGCTACCTTGTAAATCACCCATCCATGAATTCAGCCAGTATCTAGAACAACAAAATGCCCTTTGCTATGACTGCAAATTGAGCAAGTCCTGCCACAGTGAGCAGCGGCGGTTGATGGCTAGCTCTCTAACATCCCTTCAGCGCCACCTGCATAGCATCGGAGCATTAAGTGAAAAAGACTCATTAGCTCCCTTTGGTGACTTAGCCAGATATTTTCCTCAATCAGGGGGTCTGTTAGTTGCTAGCATGATTTTTCGCGAGGAATTCACCGATGCTAAAATCTTGACCTATTTACAATTGCTCGGCGCCCTTTCCCTCCCTTTTTATAAGAATGTACCAGCACCAGCTTCTTATCGCTTTCCATTCAAAGAAAAAGAAATTTTAGCTAGTTTGAAAGTATTCTATCCCTCGCAATTATTTGCTGATCTCTATGATAAGCCAAAAAATCGCGACGGTGGCTTTGTTTTTCGAGACTTTAATCCAGCCGCGGGCTTTATTATCAAAGCCTGGGCTGAACGAATGGATTGGACGCGTTTAATGCAGCTTGTTGCTCGCGATAACTTTGGACCTGGTGACGTAACGGCACTGATATACCGGGTTGCAACATACCTCCAATCTATTATTCAAACTAAGCATGAACCCCTTGCTCATGTTGCCAAAGAACTTCGCAGCGAGATACTTCGTGAGCCATTACAATTCAATATATAATTGGTTAAATTAATAATCCCGCGCTTCACTTTTCATTAAAAGCAAGAGATTGTCCTCTTTATTATTGACATGCTTTCTTCTTTTATAGTAAAAAAACCATCGAAAGCCAGTCCCTCATGAAGTATGTAAGCAAACTCTTTTGCAGAGCTGTTTTATTTCTAAATGCGGGACATAAAATTCGGATATTAAGAAGGTTTTCATATGAACGTAACTTTAAGCCTAGCCATCGCAAAAAGTTTTGTAACCTTCCCGTGTCTGTAAACTGCAAGTACTGACTTTTCCAAGTTAATCATCACATTCAAACTATTCACCTTAGGTGGCGAAGGCTTAAAGTCCCCCACGGGGGACGAACTTTTTAAAAACAGCTACAAGTTTAATAGAAATTTCAGCAAGAAGAAGGTTTGGAGAAAACACTACAGCGTTCCCAAGAAAATCTTTTTCTATAAAGCCATCCCCGCAGTAGGCATACGCATCTAACGATGTGCATGCCCTGCCCCTACAGCGCTCTAACATCAAAACTATCAAGTTTTTTGCAATCTTCCCGATAAATTTGCTATGCATCGCAATAGGTTTATCTTCTTTGCTATTACAGCTGTCACCATGCTTGGCAGTGCATCCCTTTTTGCTATTGAATACCCATATATGTACCGCAGCGCCTACTTCTTAGGTCGCGGTGATACTGGTATAGCTATCGCTGACGATCAGGAGGCTATTTTTTACAACCCGGCAGGGGTGGCTACTGGCACCGGCATCTTTAAAAAGATCGTGCTTGAAGACATTATGCTAGAACTTTCGAAGGATTCAAGAGATGTGGCAAACCAGATTTCACTTCAAAAGAGTTCACCAACTGAAACTCTGCGCAAGCACTTGGGTATCCCACAGCATTTTGGAGCCAATTTTTTTGCTGGTATTATCCTGCGTCAAGCCGCTATTGGCGTGTTCGGCCATGATAGCACTTCAACTATGCTCTATAAAGACCCAGGGGAAGGCAGATCTTTAGAAAGCATCTCCGCTCATTCTGTGTCTGATGGCGGTGTAACCTTTTCTCTCGCGCGAAAGTTTTTTGACCATGTTTATGTAGGGATTACAGCGAAATTTCTCAAGCGCCTACAAGCCTCTATCGATCTCAATGCTACAGAAACCAGCCGCCTTGAAGAGCTTAAAGACTCCGATCGTTTTGCTATGCTTGGTACCGGAGGGGGAGCCGACCTTGGCTTTATGTATCGGCTACCTGGCCGCTCACCGCTATCTTTTGGCCTGACCATCAATGACGTTGGCGGGACGTCTTTCACCCCAGACAACGCTACCGAGCTACCAGCTGAGGAATGGCCTTTGCAGCCCATTGAGCAAACCGTCAATGTGGGTTTTGCTATTGAGCCTGGAACACGCTTATCTAAAATTCGCCTGCTAGCCGATTACCGTGACATCCTAGATGCAACCAAGCAGGATGCAACGAAAAAAGTTCATATCGGCACAGAGTTGACTGTCCTAGATGTCATTGGCTTCACAGGTGGGCTCAACCAAGGCTATCCAACAGCGGGCTTTTATCTAGATACTAAACTACTTCGACTAGATATTGGCGGTTACACAGAGGAGCTGGGTGATAGCCCTGGATCAAGACCTGATCAACGGTTCTATTTTTCTTTAGCGTGTGGGTTTTAAATGGCGCGCCAACTTATTATTAGCCTGCTTATTAGCCTGAAAATCATCGGCTGTG
>CALBMD010000533.1 GCA_937896265.1 uncultured Pseudomonadota bacterium | reverse complement strand
TCCCATACTAAAATTACTATAGTTCGTACTAAGATTTATGCTGCTGCCGCTGCCGTAGTTAATTGACAAAGATTTATTACTTGGGATGAGAATTCTAGTAATAGAAGCTGCCTCATCTCGATCCATCTTTACATCGAATTCATATGCATTACATTTTTTCAATGTGCTGCTGCCATTTTGATACACAAACATAAAATACTGTGAGGGGTCGCGGTTGCTAAATCCAACAAAAGTGTCACTAGCAGACATGCCGTTGCCAACCCCTTCATTGTAGATCCCAATTCGCTTACTACCTGCTGCTGGCCATGTCGAGGATAGACTTGTATAGGTGGTAGCTGGTTCTAATGGGGTGAGCAGATAATCTTTGCTTGTCATCCTTTCGGTTTCAATAAAAATTTTGAATGCTGCTTTAATAGAAATGCCATCATTGAGTGTATCAACGCCAAATTGCTGTAAAGTGCAGCTTCCTTCGTTTGAGTTCGTGCTAGACCCTATGATATCGCAAGATGTGCCGACACAATTTTTAATATAATAACCACTTGGTACAAGAAATTGACCACTACATGTTGTTTGGCTATCGTCTTTATACAAGGTAGGCTGGTCGTTTCTATAAATAGTAGTGAAAGGTAAGCCTGATGCATTTAAATCGACAGTTAAAGTGTAGTTATAAGATAGCAAATAATCTAGCTGCGTGGAGCCAAGATCGCCATATGTATCGCGACAGCCGCCTATTGAGGTGTCGCCATTATTACCACAGCTTCGGACAATAAGACCGTTTACTATCGCCGATGCAGGCAAGTTAGAGCTGCTAAAAGCATAAGATCCTCCTGGATAAATACTAACAATTTGTGATCCTCCTGCATTGTAGAAGGTCACAAATTTGGTAGCAGTTGGAGCACTTAGTTTGCAAGAACTACCAGGCGTTAGGCTACCGCCTGTTGCTGGTGTAAAGATACTAGAGCCTTGTTCCAGCTGATAGCCATAAGGTATCAACAGGCGAATTGATTGATTGGTGCATGCAAAAGTCTGATTTAGAAACTTTTTCGTGTTGCCATAAGGATCACCCATGTCAACGACAAAAGGGTCTCCATTGTATGCCTGAAGTGATACTAGAGGATAGTTATTACGTAGATAACTAACGCTGCTGGCACCCTGTGATCCAAACACTGAATGACATTGCGTCCCGTTTAATTTACAAGCATTTAATATAGAGCCGCCAGGGACCCAAATCGATTGCACACTAGGGTAGCTCGTGAGATCAATTGCTTGATCGAGAATGCTGCGACGAAGCACTTGTGTACCTGTGAAGTTATCCTCGCTATAATAGCGAGCTACGAAAAAAGCATCTACTTGTGACGTGTTGGGATTAACTTGCAGAGTAAGCGGCAAGGAAGCGGTACCAGGCATCTGGCTATCGAAATCGGAAACTGTAGCTGTTAAATATGCGGTGCCAGTGTTTGAAGAATGATGAGAAACAGATACTGAACATGCATTGATTGAACTGCCAGAGGCGTTTGATATGAATGTTATTAAAGGTGAAGAAGAAGTTACTGCTACATTGCTGCAAGTTAATGAGGAATCAATATCAGAAAGAGAAAAGATATAACGTGTCTCGGCTGAGGAAACATTGATAGCACTTATAGCTGGCATCGATCCCTCGCCAAGAACAAGAGTAGGCGGTTGATTAACATGCGTGACAGTGACATTTATATCTCTAGTTACTGTTAAAGATCCGTCGGAAGCAGTTAATCTCACGATACCTGTTCCATGGGTATTTGGCTGAAAGCTAATTGCCAAATTATAACCAGATTGAACTGACCCTGTGAGGTTTGTTGAAAGTAGTGATGGGTTTAAGTTTTGCGTATTCACATTTAGATTGCTTGAATCAACATCTGTGATGCTAATAGCTACATTCTGTGCAGAACTGTTTTGTGTGACAGATATTGTATCTGATGATACAGATAAAACTGGAGCTTGGTTGACAAAGGCAATACTAATATTAAAGGATGTTGATCCAACCGCTCCTGCAGCATCCGTCGCCTGCAAAGAGATTGTGGCGGTGCCGTATTGATTAAGGCCAGGGGTTAGTGTCAGGGTACATGGAGCGTTGGTGCCACTGATGGCTGCGCTCACTCTATTGATATTGCTTGAAGTTGCGATAAGGCTACCGCATGGTACGGCATTTGTGTCTGGATCTGAAATGCTCACTAAAATAGCTCCAATAACCGCATTTTCTAAACTAGAAACGTTGCTTATTGGGCTAATTACAGGTGGGTGATTAACATCTGTAATAGTCAGAAAGAATGATTTTTGTGCGATACCAGGGCTTGTCGCATTATGATCGTTAACGGTAACAGTGATTTGCGCCTGACCACTTTTATAGAGTGAAGGATTTATAGTTAGCAAACAAGATTTAGCACTTCCTGTAACAACTAGAGAATTTAAAATCGGATGAATGGAAGTCTCTGTAGCGCTGACATTTTGTTGGCAATTTATTTGAGAATCGGCATCATCAATCTGGAAGGAAAAGCTAGTTGTTGTATCTTCTAGCGTTGTTTGGTCTGATAATCCAGCAATAGTTGGTGTATCATTTTCGAGGATAATACTAAGAGCGATAATTTGGGTTACTGTTGTTGCTTCATCATTGAGCTGTAGAGTGACAGGCATGTTCGTTGCTGAAGTATTAGGTACTGCTTGAAAAGTAACTAAGCATGCCCCATCTCCCTGAGAGATAGAGATATTTGACAAGACATCTATCTGTGAAGGTATGGCCTTAAAATTTTGAGCGCAGGTGATCATAGAGTCTGGGTCAGCAATTGGGACAATTACTGTTGCTGCGCTATGTTCATTTACAATCACATCAGCAATGGCTGAAGGGAAAGACGGAGGTTCATTGATACCACGCACAACAAACTGGAAGTTTTGCCTTCCTATAAGAGAGCCATCACTAATAGCCAGAGCAATATTAGAGGAGCCAGTTTGAGTTGGTGCTGGGGTTAACCTAACATGGCAATTAGGGGCAGTTCCTGAAACCTCAATTTTAGAAAAGAGCGTTTGGTTAGCTGCTGTTGCTGTTAGCATGCTGCAGTTCAGTTGAGAATCGACATCAAAGACAGGTACTAACACATCTTGAGTTTGGCTCCCCTTGGAGACAAGGATATCGTTGACTCTTGAAATCATAGGAGTATCGTTATCGGAGGTAACAACTACTCGAAACTGACTGCTGACAGGGGTTTTTCCATCGGTTGCTGATAAGGTGACTAAAGCTGCACCGCTAGCATTAGTCACTGGTGTGATGTTAATAAAGCATTTTGGAATAGTTCCAGAGATAACAATCTTATTTACCACAGCTATATTGTCAAAAATTGCTTTCAATGAGTTGCAAGTCAACACTGTGTCAGGATCGGAGATTGTAACTTCAATGTTCCCTGATGATTGGTCTTCGGGAATAGTTAACTCTGGTAATTGAGCTATGGCTGGCGCATCGTCTATGGGAACAATATTCAGCTTAAAATTTGTGCTAGCAGTATAGCTACCGCTAGTTACATTGACTGTTACTGTAACAACGCCAGTCTGTTGCCCAGCTGCTCTGAGATTTAGTAAGCATCTTGGATAGGTGCCCGTGATTTGGGAACTTTCTATAAAAGATAAATCTGAGAATTGAATATTGATATTTGAGCAAGCTAAGGTGCTGTCAACATCAGAGATGGCTAGAGGAATCGATGGAATGATAGCATGTTCATTGACAGAGATATCTTTGATTGTGCTTATTGTTGGTGCATCATCTATAGCAGCAATAGCAATCTTAATTTGACTCTCTTTGATTTGTATAGTGGTGCGTGAGCTGAGTGTAACAATAGATTCGGAGGTGTTTTTATTTGCGGCTGGTACTAAGGTTAAAGTGCAATCTGGTGTTTTACCGCTGAAATCTAGCTTAGCAAAGATTCCTGGAGTATTAGCGCTTGCTAATAAGGTGCTGTTGCACTCGCTTCCTGAAGCAAGGGAGTTAGCGTTGATTTTAACTTGGCTGCTAGTATCTTCATCCATAGATAAGGTGCTAGCGTGTGTTAATTCAGGCATTGTAGCTTGATCAACAACAGTTGTTGTTTTTACCGAAGAAATTGAAAATTTTTGGGTCACAATATCTTGATATATTTGATCGCCTTTCTTGGCGTCAATACATAGATAAAGATCGCTATCTTGATTTTGAGCAAAGCTAGCGCTAGTCAA
>CALBMD010000532.1 GCA_937896265.1 uncultured Pseudomonadota bacterium | reverse complement strand
ACATGGGTACATGAGGATTTCGCGACGACAAAGCAACGCTGCACACAACTAGAAATTCGAATCCGGGATCGATCTTATAATCAGATTGGCAAGATCACCCGATTGTTGTGATGCATTATTGCAATGCATACAGGAGCTCTAAAAAACCAACCCCTTAACAGCCATGAAAAAGTCAATTTGCCAAAATAAAATACTGCAGTTAGGCTATAGTCTAGATTAATTATAGGAGTGAGATATGTTTTCTTTTGAGAGCACAAACCCAGTTTTAAACAACCGCAACCTGCCACGCGACTATAGCGCAAAACCAATGACAATGAGCGGCGCTGTCAATAAATCGCTAATTCTCGGTGGCCTTTTGATCATCACAGGACTGCTTGTTAGCCAAGTAGCCGACCCTGCAACTTACAATATGTGGATGATAGGCGGTTTAATTGGTGGCCTTATTAGCGCTTTGATCACCAGCTTTAAACCAGAATGGGCAGCTACCACTGCGCCGATCTATGCTATCTGTGAGGGAGCTGCTTTATCCACCATGACAATGCTTGTTGATGCAATTTACCCAGGAGTAGGCTTAAACGCTTTCTTCCTGACAGCTGGCACCTTAATGGCAATGCTTCTTTGTTACAAATCAGGCTGGATTCAAGTCACTGACAAATTGCGTTCTGGCATTGTTGTAGCAACAGCTGGTATTGCTTTAATGTATTTAGTTAGCTTTATTGCCGGGCTATTTGGCGCTAATATGAGCTTCATGTATAATTCCAGCCCTTTATCTATTGGCATCAGCCTCGTAGTTGTGTTGGTTGCAGCGCTTAGCCTACTTCTTGATTTTGAATTAATAGATCAGGTCGCAGCACGCAGATCTCCAGAATACATGGAGTGGTACGCTGGTTTTGCTTTGCTGGTAACTCTGGTGTGGTTATACGTTGAATTTCTTAAACTATTAACGAAACTACAACGCCGCGACTAGACTCATCTGGCCCGCTAGGGGCCACAAAATCTTTGAGGCCTTGGTCCTAAAAAGAGTAGCCGATGACTGAAGCGCCACCCAAAGAAAGGCGCCCATCCTGACGCAGCTTATATAAGGGTCCAGGGTCTTGAGCAAACTTCTCTTGCACCTTCCATCTAGGCCCAAAGTCAAAAGAGAGAGTAAAACCGTTATTCCAGATCCATGTCCAACCTAGAGGTAAAGCCAAGGCTACAGATGTCGAAGACAGCTCTTCCTCAGATTTAGACTCATAGCCTTCACCCTCTGTAGTTAAGGTTGTTTCATATTTATTACGCTCAGCGCGACCACCTAATCCAACGAAAAACCCAGACGTATCCCATGGAAAATAATGATAAAAGCCAGAGACTTGGCTGCTTGATGTCGCCTGGGTAAGCTTCATCGAATCCCCAGGGGTAGAAACTAAACCGACAGCTTCTTCTTGCTCAACATCACGCTTTACATTGGAGTAGTTAGCATTATAACCAACTCCCACAGCATGCTTACCACTTGGTCTGACCATAGCGCCTACCATACCCAGCGTATAAGGTCTTTCAGATCGGATTTTAAAGGCATTATTGGGAGCACAGTTGGCTAGATTCGCCAATACCCCTAGATAAAGGATAACTTTGACGGCGCGCATAGGATCTCCTAAAATCGGCGGTAGAAAAACTCACTCTTTATCCTACCTTGAGTATGAAATAAAGAGAGAGAGTAGAAATTTCCTTGCAAGCAAAGGTTGCTATGATTTTTGACATTACCCCACTCATTAGTGAAGAGTTAGCTGTATTTCCTGGAGATATGCCCTATCAAAGCAAGATAGCCATGAGCTTTGAACAGGGCCATAACCTGCGGCTTGGTTCCTTGCACGGCACCTTTCACCTAGGCGCACATACAGATGCTCCCAGCCACTACCATCCACAGGGCCAAGACATTGCACAAAGATCACTAGATCCCTACATTGGGCCTTGCACGGTATTAGCTGTTAAAAGAAGCAAAGGCCTCATTGAGCCACAAGATTTACCTAGTTCGCCGATAAAACCGAGAGTGCTTTTTAAAACAGAGAGTTTTCCTGATCCCAACCGTTGGCAGAATGATTTTATGGCTCTTAGCCCTGCTTTGGTGGAAGAGCTAGCACGACAAGGGGTTGTTTTAATTGGTATTGATACCCCTTCTGTTGACCCAGCTACATCAAAAGAGCTTCCAAGCCATCAGGCAATCTATCGTCATGATATAGCAATCCTAGAAGGCGTTGTTTTGACTTCTGTTAATGAAGGTGACTATGAGCTCATTGCTTTGCCCTTAAAAATCAAAGGAGCCGATGCCTCTCCTGTCCGCGCTATTCTTAGAAGCTTGTGAGAAATCTCTTCTTCGGGACGAACCATCTACGAAGTTTCTTCTCTCCTCCTTCACAAACTTTACAAACCTTCGAAGACTGCCGATGCCCGTTATGAAGCCTTTTGGTACGGAGCCTTTCATGAAACTGTTTTTCTTCACCACAATTTTAATAGCAGCCACAACCTTTCCTCTCGCAGGTAGTGATCTGGGACCTAGTTACCCAGATCTCAATTTTGGAGTTGTTATTAGCAATAGCCACTATACCATCTACCGCAGCGAAAAATTAGGCCGCAGCGGCCTTCGCAAACTTGCAGTTCACTTACAGAAGAATAATCTACCTTTTCCGAAAACAGTCATCTATATGCACAGTGATGGCTATAAGTTTCCTAGTTATTTTGCGCTTGAAGAGTATGAAGACTTAGAAAGTGGTGTCTATGGTGATGTACAGTTTTACCATCCTTTTGGACCCCTGCGCACTTATGTAGACGGCAAAAGCCCCTATTTTCCTTCGCATGATATTGATGCTGAAAATATTTTGGGAAATCGAGCTAAGGAATACTTTCAGCCCGTACCTGACAATAAAGTAGATGGTGGGGCTGAGGATGTGCTGAAAGTTCTTGAAATAGTACTAAATCCTGATAACCAACCAGTACTTTATCACTGCTTAGGTGGCAGGCACCGCACTGGCATGGTCAGCATGCTACTGCGTTATATGCAAGGAGGTGACTGGCTAGAGAAAAGAAATACTTCTAGGGAAAAAGATCTCAACCTAGCTCAATATGAATATTCGAAGTTTGTTGGCCTGCTATTTCGCAAGGAAAATCTCGAATTTGTCGATATCTTCCAATACGATCGTCGCTTTCAGAAAATGAAAGCGACCTTTGGCCCTTGGCTTAGAGAGCACTAGGCCTAGCACTCTCAGTATAATCTGGTTGGTTATCTAAACCCTCTTCTTCGGTAACAAGATCATCATTATTCTTCTTAGCTAGGGTTATTTTTGATTTTCGTCGTGCCGAAAGCTGCTTGGCTAAAAGATTTTTTGCTATTACAACGATGCTTGATCGCTTCTCTTGTTTCTTTGGAGGATAGATCGTAGGACGCTCTCGGCGAGTTGCAGTGACAGGAGTAAGTATATTTCCCTCAATGTTTAAGGTAACATCGTTGTAGGCCTGCACCATATGTCTAGCCCACAGATCTACATCTACATTATCGATCTCAGGTCCCCTTCTCCAAAAAGGGACTTTCGAGGCTTTGCTGGATACTGCAGTATTAGTAAGTACATCAATGCTTTTTAGATACTCTAATGTCTTACCTCCGACATTGATAACATCAGCATATGTCCTCCACCCATCATATTCTGTGAGAATCTTTTTCTGATGAAATTTAATAATCTCCCGCTTTAAAGCGACCTTAGATAAGGAACCGCTGAATAGATCAAGAAGATCTGACGCAAATAAGATATTTTCAGAAGAAAGAATTTGGTTGCCCTCTAAAATCAAAGTTCCTGGGCTTTTTTTAAGACTCCGAACTTTCGGAACAAAACCATGCTCTTTTTTCTCTGCAAGTTTCTTACGTAAAAGCTCGTTTAAAACAGTGTAGTTTTCTCCTTTAACTTTTAGCTCATGTAATATTGACGCATCTATACCCCCCTCAATCGAATGAGCCACAATAGCATAGAGTCCGCAATCAAGCATAAGCTGTTGACCCAAAGTTCGCTGCTCGCTCACTTCTTCATCTCTCTTCGATGAAGGTCCTTGCAGAGATTTCGCCAAAAGCACTTCTTCTACAAGCCATGACCCAAGTCCAAGAACTGCACCGTCATGATACAATGTTTCCAAGCTCTTCGAAAAAAGATGCAAAAAATTATTTGTGCTTGTAAGCATTCTGTCTATGGTCTCTAGGGTAGACTCAACCTCAATTTCCTCAAGTGTAAGCAGCTTTGCCAGAAGAGTGGCTAAAACCTGAGACCTTGCATTACAATAGATTTTATCATCACTCAAATGATGGAAAAGCTTCAGAGATATTTTTTGGATTATATCCTTCTGGGGATGATCATCTAATTGTGCTGCAAGAGAGACTAGGGACTCTGCTTCAGTCTTAACCTCTTCTTCTGAACCAAAAGCTGAGTTTGAGAGCAACCAACCGAAAGCTATAATAAAAACAAATAAAAACTGTTGACGCATATAAGCCACCTATTTTCTTAGAGCCAACTGCATAATACGCGCGGTATGCTACTATAAAGATTTCTTTACAACAAGCAAAATTTGAGAAAAAGCGCAACCGCTTTCGTTCAATAGTAGGTTGTATATTACAGAAAAATAGAAACCGCAACTAACTAGTCTTTGGCGCTTTCGCGCCAAAGACTAGTTAGAAAGGTCTGGTAAATAATTATCAATGAATTGATTTCTATCAAAAGGAAGGTGCTCTTTGAACCTGTAAGTCTCTATCCGAGAGATAGCTGCTTCCAGGCAATTTTTCAAAAAAAACGTGGGTTGGTTAGTAAAATAATCCTTTTTAGCTCTGCTATTAATATCTTTTGCCCAACCTAAAAGCAGCTCGAGGCGCACCAAGCGCTGCTCCTCAAAGCTCAATTTATCAGTAGGAACGCCAAACTTGGTTTCAAGCATCATCCAAAAAATATGAGCGACAACCATACCCAAGGTGTGAACATCACGAAAGAAAAACTCTCGCCCAGTCCGAGGGTCAAGAAATTGCTGCAATAAAGCTTCAGAAAATCGCTTTTCCATCGACTCAGGAACCGGCCACCAGTCATAGGAGACTAACATCTGACTAATGCGTATGTCTCTATTTTGGCCGCTATAGCTATCCCCATAGTCAATTTGTAGTGATCTGCTTCTTTGGCCAAAATCCATCATCACAAGATAGCT
>CALBMD010000531.1 GCA_937896265.1 uncultured Pseudomonadota bacterium | reverse complement strand
TACTATGAAGGGAGGGGTGACCGTTTACGCTTTGCCTAAACGGTCTGATGTTCTCCGTTTTGAAATTCACGACACTGGTATTGGCATATCAGAAACCAATCTAATAAAACTATTTCAACCTTTTGTACAAGCTGATGCTTCTATTGCTGGGAAATTCGGTGGTACAGGACTTGGACTATCGATCAGCAAGCGTCTTATTGAGATGATGGGTGGCTCTGTCGGTGCTACTAGCATCTTAGGTGCTGGGTCTATTTTTTGGGCTGAGGTGCCTATGAATAGTCGCAAACGTTTGCGATTAATTGTCGATGAAGACAGCCCTTTGTTAAATATGCGTACTTTAATCGTTGATGACGATTTCCTTCTAACTCAGGTTTTAGAGCGCTATCTAAAAGCATGGGGGATGATCCCTACGATCAAAACACGACAGTCTGCCTGGGAAATTGACACACCTTATAACATGTATGATCTTATTATATTAGCTGGCCCAGATGCCGAAGCTGCTTCTACCTACCGCGAAATAATACATGCAGCTGGAGATAGAGCACCAAAAGGTATGTATCTTGCCTCTTTTGCTGCCAACATACAAGAAAAGCTCTTATATGATGCTGGTATCTCAGGTATTATCCGTAAGCCTGTCAAACACAAGACGCTTCGTAATGCCTTAGAAGCATCCATCACAGGAACTTTTCGCCGCCCTGATGAAGCTATACAAGGCGCTATTATTGATCAACAAGACCTTACTGAAAAAATTCGTGTTTTAATTGCAGATGACAATCAAGTAAACCAAATGGTAGCAAGGTCAATCCTCAACTCACTTGGCTATTCAGCCACAGTAGTTGCAAGTGGACGAGAAGCGCTAACGTTAATTGAACAAATGAACTTCGATATCATTTTTATGGATTGCCAAATGCCAGATATTGACGGCTACGAGGCTACAGCTAAAATCAGAGCATCAAATCATGATGGTATTCGCTCCATACCTATTATTGCCCTTACAGCTAATAACGGAGAAGAAGAGGTCAAACGCTGCCGCGATGCAGGGATGAATGACTTTTTAACGAAGCCCTTCAAAAAAGAGCACATGAAAGCCATAATAGATAAATGGCTACCATCATTGGAACATCAACGTATTATATAGATTTCAGATTTATGGCTCTTTCGGGAATACATCGTACTGTGATAAATCGCTAGCAGATTTGATACTCGATTCTTTATAGCTGCTATCTACCCAACCGCCATTTTCACCTTTTTCCAAATCATATTTCTGAAAAACAACGCGATCGCCATTAGTACTAGCCTTAAGCCAACATTCACAAAAAAAATAATACTTGAGTCTTTCATCAGCCTCAGGCAAAAGCATCATCTGCAACGCTTCTGGAGCTGATTTTAACATTTGACTATAAGAACTTGTATCTTCATTTAATTCAAGATTATAGAACAAGCGAGCTCGGCTTACAGCCCATGGATACTGAGCTGCTGCCCACGCATCAATCTCTCCAGCTTCGCTCCCACCTGCTAGCGACGTTTCAGGAGCTTTATAAAAAC
>CALBMD010000530.1 GCA_937896265.1 uncultured Pseudomonadota bacterium | reverse complement strand
GGATACATCGGCGATGTAGGCATAAGCAGTTGTAACACTCGCAGAGGTGGCTCCAGAGAGAACTCGTCCTACAAAGAGCCAAAAGAGGTTCGGGGCTAAAGCCATTAAAATGTAGTCTAATCCTAAGCCGATATTAGAGAGAAGAATGAGCGGTCTACGTCCAAAGCGATCTGAGAGAGCACCAATAATCGGTGAAGAAAAAAAATGCACAAGAGCCCATGTTGTCACAAAGTAACCATATATCTTTGCAGCGCTAGAGGTGTCGCCTTGAACAAAATCAACAACAAGGTGCGGCAATACCGGGATAATAATCCCAAGAGCTAAAATATCAAGGATAACAGTGAAGAGAATGAATCGAACCCCAGCCTTATATGGGTCTTGGCTTGCCACAAAGTCTCCCTTCGGGTGGTAATGTGAAAAAAGATTTTTACAGATCTGGCGATTAAATGCAATCAGCCTTTGATGCAAATCAACCTAGTACACAGCAAGGCGGAGGATTTTGGTTTTAGGAACTTCAGTCCACAAAGAGATAGTCTGGCAGGAAGCTTTGCAGATGATTCCTGCCAAGAAGGATAGATTTGCAAAACTAGCTTGAGACTCTTGGCCTTCATTTGTTAGTCTGAGGCTTAAACCAAATTTTAGGAGTTTGGGACATGGGCGATATGCAATTTTTCCAAGGTAAGCACATCCGCTGCGAGCGAACAGCAGACAATTTCGCTAAGCTTTATTTAGATCACGGAGAAGCCTCCGTTAATAAATTTGATTTGAAGCTTCTCAAAGATCTGCGTCTTGCCATGGATGCAATCCACAAACAGAGCAAATTGCAGGGCCTAGCTATTCTTAGTGCCAAAGACGTCTTTGTCGTTGGTGCTGACATCACAGAATTTATCGAGAAATTTAAGATGTCTGATGAAGAGATGCTTGGCTGGCTGCGCGATACGCATAAATTATTCAACGAAATCGAAGACCTACCATACCCAACAGTTAGCGCTATCAATGGTGTCTGTTTAGGTGGTGGTTTTGAACTCGTCCTTTCAACGGCCTATCGTGTGGCTAGTGAGAAGGCAAGTCTTGGCTTACCTGAAACCAAGCTAGGTATTTACCCAGGCTGGGGTGGGACCATCCGCTTGCCCCGTTTAGCTGGTGCGGATAATGCTATTGAATGGATTGCTGGTGGTGGAACTTACACACCAGCCGACGCTCTAAAGATAGGCGCTATCGATGCTATCGTCGAGCTTGGCAAGTTGGAAGATGCAGCAATAGATCTGCTAAAAGAAGCTTCAGCTGGACGACTTGATTGGCAAAAGCGGCGCCTGCGTAAAGTAAGTCCTTTGACTCTTTGTTCACCAATCGAAGCTGCCTTAGTATTTGAAGGGGGTAAGGGTTTTGTTGCAGCCAAGGCTGGGGCAAACTACCCAGCTCCTGTTGCTGCTGTCAGCGCTATGCAAAAAAGTGCAGCGATGCAGCGCGACCAAGCCATAGAAGTTGAAATCAAAGGTTTTGTTGAGCAAGCTAAGGGCTCAGTTGCTGTCTCTCTTGTGACAATCTTTCTTTCAGATCAGTTTAATAAGAAAAAATCTCGAGATATCTCAAAAGATGCTCTGCCAGTTAAAAGAGCTGGCGTGCTAGGAGCTGGTATTATGGGCGGCGGCATCGCTTACCAGTCGGCTTCTCGCCGGATCCCTGCCTTTATGAAAGATATTCGCCCTGAGGCCTTAGAGCTAGGGATGCGGGAAGCATCTAAGCTTTTTGGCAAGCTTGTTGAGATCGGTAAGATGAAAGTATCAGATTTACCCTTAGCTGTAGCTTCTATCACGCCCACCTTATCTTATGGGGATTTTAAGGCTTGTGATTTAGTAGTTGAAGCTGTAGTCGAAAACGAGAAGATCAAAAAATCTGTTCTTGCCGAATTGGAACAAAATGTTCGGGAAGACGCCATTATCACTAGCAACACCTCGACTATTTCCATAAGTCGTATAGCTGAGGGCTTGAAGCGGCCTGAGAACTTCTGTGGCATGCACTTTTTTAATCCGGTGCATAAGATGCCCTTAGTTGAAGTCATTCGTGGTGCAAAAAGCAGCCCAAAAGCTATCGCGACAACTGTTGCTTATGCTCTTAGTTTAGGCAAGACACCGGTTGTTGTCGGTGATTGTCCGGGTTTTTTAGTCAATCGTTCCCTCTTTCCTTATTTGTTTGCCTTTGAATTACTTTTAGAAGACGGCGTAGAGTTCAAACGCATTGATAAAGTGATGGAAAAATTCGGTTGGCCTATGGGTCCTGCTTATTTAGCTGATGTTATTGGTATTGATACTTGTGTGCATGCTGGTGCTGTTATGGCAGCTGGCTTTCCTGATCGTATGGGTGGCCGTGATTCAGGGCCAATTGCAGCAATGTATCATATCAAACGCTTAGGTCAAAAATCAGGGTCTGGGTTTTATTCCTATCAAATGGATAAAAAAGGCAAACCAAAGAAAGCAGATGACCCCAAAGCCATCGAGCTTCTAAGTTCTCATGTTAAACAGACTATTCAGATCACAGATGAGGATATTGTCTTTCGCATGATGGCGCCTTTTCTCAACGAGTGTGTGCGCTGCCTAGAAGAAAATATTGTTGGTACCCCAATGGAGCTAGATTTAGCCATGCTCTATGGTATTGGTTTTCCGCCGTTTAGGGGTGGAGCGTTGAAGTATCTTGATAGCTTTGGTTTGAGTAAGTTTTGTGAGAAGGCAAAGAGTCTAAGCCATCTCAGCAAGAGCTATGAGCCTTGTGAGCTGTTAGTCAAGAAAGCAAAGAACGGCGAACTGTTTTACCACTAAGGAGTATATTGTGAGAGAAGTCATCATTATCGACGCAGCTAGAACTCCTATGGGCCGTTCCAAAGGGGGGATGTTCAGGCAGAAGCGTGCGGAAACAATCTCGGCCCATTTGCTACAAAAACTATTGGCCCGCAATCCTCAAATTGATCCTCGTGAGATTGACGATATTCTTTGGGGCTGTGTTCAGCAAACTCTTGAGCAGGGTTTTAACGTTGCGCGTTTTATTTCTCTTATGGCTCAGGTGCCTCACACAGTGCCTGCTCAGACAATTAACCGCCTTTGCGGCTCTTCGATGACAGCGCTTCATACAGCAGCTGCCAATATTATGGCTGGGTTAGGTGACCTGTATGTCTGCGGCGGGGTTGAGCATATGGGGCATGTGCCTATGAATCATGGTATTGATTTTAACCCTGAGGGAAGTCGATACTATGGTAAAGCTTCTGGCATGATGGGTATCACTGCTGAAGTTTTAGCTAAGCAGCACCATATTAGTCGTGAAGAGCAAGATCGCTTTGCGCTGCGTTCTCACCAGCGAGCGTATCAAGCCGGCCAAAGTGGTGCCTTTGCTCAAGAAATTATTCCGACACTTGGCCATGATGCACAAGGTTATCTAAAGCTTTTTGACTACGATGAGGTTGTTAGACCTGATACTTCTTTGGAGCAGCTTTCACAGCTGCCCCCTGCCTTTGATCCAAGGGGCAGTGTTACTGCTGGGAACTCTTCAGCGATTTCTGATGGTGCTTCTTGTCTTATTGTCGCTAGCGCTGAAAAAGCTAAGCAGCTTGGCCTTATTGGCATGGCTAAGATTCGTGGCATGGGTGTTACAGGCATCGACCCAGCTATCATGGGCTATGGGCCAGTGTTTGCCGTCAAAAGGGCTCTTAAAAATGCGCAGCTTAAGGTTGACGATATTGATTTGTTTGAGCTAAATGAAGCTTTTGCTGCTCAGTCTCTTCCTGTGATTAAAGATCTTGGTCTTTATGATAAGTTGGATCAAAAAGTAAACCTCAATGGTGGAGCTATTGCCCTGGGACATCCTTTAGGATGTTCAGGAACTCGTATCAGTGGCACTTTATTGCATTTAATGAAAGCTAAGGGCAAGAGGCTTGGCATTGCAACAATGTGCATTGGTTTTGGGCAAGGTGTAGCGACTGTCTTTGAACAGATCTAGTGTTCAGCACTGTCGCCATCAGCTCCTTCAGTGTCATGATGATGGAGATCGAAATCATCTTCAGAGATTTTGGTTTTAACATTAAGTAGCTTTAGGGCACGAGTAATGGCCTTAGGGTCATCGTATTCAAGGTCCCGCATGAGATTATTGGGAAAATTTGAATACAAGAAGCTACGGATTTTCTCCTCGTCCAGGTTTTTGCTATGGCTTAGCAAAATTTTGATGATTTTCACTACAGTCTCCCTCGAATGACAAACATATTTATTACTACTTTACTCAAGAGATCTAAGGGCCGTTCCCATAGGGAGTCGGTAATTTTTTACAGGCTAGGATTGTAAAGAAAATCTTTCACTTAAGGAAAAATAGTTGGTTTAAACGGCCCCTTGGGAAGCAATTGACTGGATAAAAATTTACCCTCTGAAATCGGTGAGGGAAGGTAGCTAGTCTTTTTGGTGTGAAAGCGGCAAAGACTGGCTAATAGGGGGCTTGAATGCTGCCCATCTCAACGTATACCGTTTTGCGCTGACTGTAGTAATCTAAAGCAGCTAGGCCATTTTCTCGCCCAAGTCCTGATTCCTTATAGCCACCAAAAGGCACTTCTACAGGTGTAACATTATAATTATTGATCCAACAAACACCGGCTTGCAGAGAGTGTGCTACCCTATGGGCGCGTTTTAGATCGCGGGTCATAACACCAGCTGCGAGACCGAAGTCACTAGCATTGGCGCGTTCTAAGGCCTCTTCTTCGCTGTCAAAGGTAAGCACAGACATAACAGGGCCAAAAATCTCTTCCTGAACAATACTCATCTGGTCTTGGCAGCGACTAAAAATGGTCGGCTGTACGTAATAACCAGTGGCAAACTCAGTGCGTGAAAGATGCTGAGGTTTTGTTATACCGCCAGCTAAAAGACAAGCACCTTCATCAAGACCTTTTTGAATGTAGGAAATAACCTTTTCTCGATGCTCTTCGCTAATCATTGGCCCGATATCGGTAAGAGGATCTAAAGGATTTCCAATGCGCATTTTTAAAGTGCGGGTAACTAGCTTATCTAAAAATGCTTGTTCAATCGAGCGTTCGACAAATACCCTGGTGCCATTAGTGCAAATTTCCCCTTGTGTGTAAAAGTTGGCTAGCAGCGCCGCTGAAACAGCTTGATCAAGGTCGGTATCGGCAAAAATAAGCAGCGGCGATTTTCCCCCTAATTCCAAAGTAACTTGCTTTAAGGTCATAGCGGCTTCTTGCATGACTTTTTTGCCTGTTTGAGTCGAGCCAGTGACTGAAATTTTGCGAATGCTTGGGTGGCGGCTAAGATGTTGACCGATATGGCTAGAGCCTTGAACGACTTGAAAAACCCCTTCGGGCAGACCAGCTTGACGAAATACCTCAGCAAGACATTCTGCAGTGGTCGGTGTTAAAGGTGAAGGCTTAAATACCATCGTATTACCGCAGGCTAAGGCAGGGGCTGCCTTCCAGCAGGCAATCTGTAGAGGATAATTCCAAGCTCCGATACCAGCGCAGACACCAAGCGGTTCTCTTCGTGTATAAACAAAGCTTTCGCCTAAGTTGTGATGCTCACCATGGATGCTGGCTGCAATCCCACCAAAATATTCCAAGGCGTCAGCGCCAGATAAAATATCAACAGTGGAAGCTTCTGCGATCGGCTTGCCGGTATCAAGCACCTCTAGGTGCGCAAGTTCGTTGTTACGAGTCCTTAGTATATTAGCAGCTTTTTTGAGAATGCGTCCTCGTGCGGTGGCTGGCATCTTGCTCCAACTGGCAAAAGCCTCTTGAGCCTTGTCCAGGACTCGCTCAAGCTCTTGACTGCTTGTCTCTGGGATTTTGCTAATTTCTTTGGCAGTGGCTGGATTGATGTTTGAGATGAAGGCCTGATTCATAGTTGTCCCTTTGTCGTTAAGGGTAGGGCTATCCATCAAAATCGAAATTTCAGAAGAATATGGCGGTCCCAAGTGGAATCGAACCACTATCTGAGCATTAGGAATGCTCCATTCTATCCATTAAACTATGGGACCGGCAAAGTCGTGATGCTATCACGGTGAATTAGCAATAGAAAGAGTAAAAAAACTATTTTTTCGCTAAAGCGATAGCTTTTTCATCAACCAGGTGGTTGATTCTTTCTATTTCAAGGTTGAAGTTAGCCATTTGCTGCGGCATCAAGCTATTTTCGCGAGGAAATTTTTTCCCTAAGGGATCAACAAAGCGATTGTTTTCATAAAATTCAAAATGCAAATGTGGTCCGGTAGCAAGCCCTGTTGAACCCACTCCTGCAATCACCTGCCCTTGCTTAATACGGCTCCCTACTCGTAAGCCCTTAGTAAAGCTATTTAGGTGCTTATAAGCGGTGCGGTATTTGTCGTTGTGTGAAATTTCAATCATTTTTCCTGAACCACCACGGGTACCGATGATGGTGATAACACCATCACCTACAGCACGAACGGCGGTACCAGTAGCAGCTGCATAGTCGACACCATTATGAGGTCGATTAATACCTAAAATAGGGTGGAAACGCTTTTTCTGGAATTTAGAGCTGATACGGGTATAGTTGAGAGGGCTTTTGAGAAATTTCCCTTTTAGGCTAGCTCCTGTTTGATCATAGTACTCATCATGGCCATCATTATTGAATAAATAAGCCTGATAGGTATCGCTCCCACTTCTATATTTTGCTGATAAAACTCGTCCCCAATGATCCCAACGACCAGCAATGCTGACACTTTCTACCAAGATCTGCCACTCATCTCCTGGTTTTACTTGGCGCTCAAAGTCGATTTGCCAACCAAAGATGTCAGTAAGGTTCTGAATCGCTTGGCTGTCAAGACCAGCACTCATAGCTGAATCCCATAAGGAAGACTGGACAACGCCTGAAACGAGTTCGTTGGTAACAGTAAGTGGCAGCGAAAAAACTTTTGCTTGCCACGAATCTTTTTGTTTAACAATCTCTAGATAAGAAGTCTTTTCAAGATAAAAAGTTACCTTTTTTACTTCTTCAATCCCGGATTGGTCCTTGCTTGATTCTGAGATAATGCGGCTTCCGCTTTTGATGCTCCCGAGGTCTTGTTCAGGTTTAGCAGCTTCGATAATGAGGGAAGCTTCAGTTGCAGAGATACCTATTTCTTTTAAAGAGGCAAACACTGTAGAGCCGGTATTGACGCTTGTTTCCTTGATAATAGGATTTTGGCTTTCTTGTAAAGCGGCTTGAGCTTTTTCGAGTACTTTGCGTTCTTTTATCGCAAGGCTATTGCTAAGAACATTGCGGTCTTGATCTTCGATCTTTATAGCTTGATCATAAGTTAGCTCTACATTCTTACTCGCTTTATTGTTCCAAGCAAGATACACGGCTGCTAATACAGGTGTGGAAATAGTGAGAAGAATAATGGCTAACTTTGATTTTTGATGCATCTAAATTTCCTCTAAGTTGAATGGAGCAGTTGCTAGCGAGCTGCTGGTAACAGGCGAAGTTGTTCACGTCTACTTTTATCAAGCCCTGCATGAAGGACAAGCTGCTTGCCCTTTTCAATGCCGGCTAAAAAGGCAGCGCCGTGCTGTGATGAGGTGGCCTTTTGGCGCGTCATCAAGCGTGGGTGCTTATAACGAACGAACTCCTGCAACTGCTTCTTTTCTTGTTTGATGACGCTCTGCCCTGTTGTGGCAAGAACGCGGCTTGTGCTATTTGCAGCGGACTGTTCCATCTCCTTTCTTTTTTGACTACTAAGCTGTTCATAGAAGCCCTTTATTACTCCATTGAAGAATTGATTTCGGGATTTGATGCTTGAAAAATTAGGCTTTTCGTGCAAATAGTCGTGCCAATAGCTCTTTAGGTTGTTGAATAAGAACCAATAAACATATTCACTAATATTGATATTTTGTCGCATACCGAGCAATTCAACTGCTCGGTGCTCCGTGTTAGATTTAGCGCAGTATAGGTGTGTGTATACAGCATCTACTCCATAATGCTTAACTAACAGAGCAATGATTAAAGTTTGGTAAGTTTCAAATCTCTTTTTTTTGTGGTTGATATAGACGGATGTGTATGTTGAAGCTTCATTTGCCTGCAGTTGTTCAAGATTGTAACGTTGGCTCAATTCGCGCACTTTGGCTATAGCCGCAAGCGCTTCATTTTTATTGCTAGATTTGGCAAGAGCAAGAAGTTTTTTTGTTTGTCTAAGAAGGGTAGCTTCGCGTTCGGGTATCAAGTGATTTTCAAGGTGATCTTCAAGACGGATGCTGGCTTTACGAGCCCACGCTTCTACTCTGAGTTGCTGGCAAGCTTGCTCAAAAAATTCCCCATGGTGTTCATGAACACGGAACTTTTCACTCACAAGCTGGTGGGCCATC
>CALBMD010000529.1 GCA_937896265.1 uncultured Pseudomonadota bacterium | reverse complement strand
TGCCGGGCTTTTTTATGCTGCTGCTTATGTGCGTACGCGTTCACTAGAGGCTTCGGTATTCTGCCACTTTGGTGTCAACGCGACGCGCTTTTTTCTTTTTGCTTATCCTTCTCTTTGAGCTACCAGAGTAGGAACCAACAAATTTTCATTCCGTTCATATCATCTATTGCCAGATGTAGCAGATTCCCCGGCAGACTATAAAGGGAGGGTCAAGGGGCTGGGAATATTGCGGGCCGCTATTTTTTCGAGTCTAGGTGAACGGCTGCCATTTGGGATTCCAAAATCATCCCAAAACTTATCACTGAAAAGTAGAGTACCGTCGCTAAATTCATTAGGAATCAAGTTGGCGGCGGTTATAAAACGATGGTTCAAAGCCTCTTCTAATGTGAAGCGGTCTTTCTCTTCTTCAGCAAGAACACCATTTAAGAATTCAATTCCCCCTCTAGCAATAAATTTCAGCAAGGCTCCATTTTTTGTAGCTTCTTCTGGCTGTACATTTTTAAGAGCAGTGATATCTGCTGGTTGATAATGAGCTTCAGGTGGCAGAAGGCTAAAGATTCCTTCCAATATAAACATAAGATTGGCACCTGCGGCATAGGCTAACGCTTTTTCCGGAGTGACAGTTACTTTTTTATTTTCTGCTCCATAGGCTAAAAAGGCCTCTTTAGGCATTGTGAGGCTAAATGCAGAGCTTGCTTCAAATGTAAATGTGCCATCTGCATTTCGATTTAAAGCTAGAGCATCAGCAAAATCAATCAGAGTTGCATAGCGATTATGCTGCTTTTCATGGAAAAGAAAGTTAAAAGAATTGCAGTCTACAGGGAAAATTCCTGCTTTAAGTATGAGCGTTAATTGCAGAAGCATTTCGCGGGCTAATAGCGGAGATAAGTCTAGAAGTAGAGCTTGTTTATTGGCAGAAAATACTTCAGAAGTTGCACCTAAGCTGACACCCGGTACAAGATGCATTAGGATTTCTTGCTTGCCCACGGAAGCGCTATGAACCCTGCTTTGCTTAGTTAAAGAGGCGATCTGTGTCAAAGCATACAGTTCGTTTGCAAAAGCTGATGGTTCCCTATATCTTTTGGCGACAAAAATTTCATTGGAATTGCTCATAAATTTCGGAGAGAGACCATCGCGGCCCGAACCTCCAGAAGCTTCAGATAAGAAACTGAGACCTCGCTCCAGGTGTAAAGGTGACTTCATTCCACCAAAGACTGGACCAGTACAAGCTATCAATAAAAATAGACTCACAAATTTTGTTTTCATGCAACTCTCTTTTTCTTTACTTGAGGAAATCGCGAGTGAAGCTATCAATGGTGTAGCCTTGTGTCAACGATTTTTCTTGTAAAAAAGGCGCCTAATAGGGGTTCGCAATCCATCTTCAGTGACCCTCGGAAAACTGTGAAGTCTCCTCAAATCCACTGCTGTTTTTAAGCTGTTTTAGAGCCAAAGATGGAGCTGGCTGGTTGCTGTAATGGTAGAGGTGGTTTTGCCAAGGGCGTTGATGAATTCGTTATAAATATCGCAGCGAACTTCCACCCGGTTAAACGGAAAATATTGAACTCCGGGTCCAACCCGATAGCGTTTGGTACTTCTATCTTTTGGCGCCATTGCTTCCAAAGTTAAAATACTCGATAGACCTCTCTTTATGAGCAAGTGACTTTGTGTGAAAGCATATTGAAAATCACTTTGTTTGTTAGTCATTAAATTTTTTCGTGCACCAGTGCCGAGCTCTATCATCAGGCTGTTTCCTTTGCTGAAACCAAAACGCCCATGAGCTGCCCCTTCTTGCACCGAGGTAAAATCTGATTCCGATTTCAAGATCGAGGCCCCAAGGCGCCAGCGATCTGAAGTACCAGCCTCAAATTTAACAGCCCCCCCTTTTTGTCTCAGCTCATCATCCTGCGCGTAGTTACCAACAAAGGGCTGCAGGCCAACTTCAAGGTATTCGTTGATATAGTGCAGCAAAAGACCATGGGTCTGATCATTTTGGTTATTTTGTGTTAGCATCCGGCTATAGGCAATGTGTTCAGGGATACGCAAGCCGTAGACTTTGTCCATAAGACCAGCATAGATGCCCCAGTGCTCATTAGGCCGATAGCCAACATAGTGCTCGCGTGTGCGGTAGTTGTTCATAGCATGACCTTGGTAGGCTGCAGGTGTCGGTGCATAGCCAGTCTGCCCGACAAAAAGGTAGCGATCATCCTTGCCAAATTTCAGTGCCAAAGAAGCCGAGAAATCCATGATAATGAAACGGTTTTTCTGTGTTTTCTTGCCAGCATTTTGCACTAACACAAGATCACGGAAGCTAATCCCTGGGCGAAGCCAAGAGTTTTTTGGTTCTTCAAAGAAAAATCCAGAAGCGAAAGCCAACTCCTCTTCAGTCGTTGTGTTTTTTGCTAAGAGCCGATCAGAAATAGCAGAGGCGCCAACAGCTCTCCCATAATCGGTAAGAGGCCCATTGCCAAATGGATTATAGTGGCAAGTCTGGCAGGTAGCATAGCCGTAGCTAATGAAATTAGGGTAGGCTTCTGTATTGAGAGAGCTATTCAGAGTCATCAGAAGCGCTAACAGTCTAAGCATCATTTGACTCCGTTAATCCACTCAGTAAGAGTTGTAGCATCATTGTTAGTCAAAGCAGAGCCGCCTTGGGGCATATCTCCTCCACTATTAATTAGTCTCTTTATTAACTCTGAGTCAGCAGCATTACCGGCAATGATGAATCCAGCGTCTACCCAAAGTTTATCTGTCTTATAGCCAGACCAGCTGTGACAGGAAAAACAGTTCTGTTCCAAGATGGAAGTAGCAGCTAGGCGCCTTTTATCTGCTTCATTGGTGCTATCTTGAATTGTGCTGGCGTTTGTTTTGTCGCTGCTATTGGAATTATAATCTTGTCCGCAACTAATAAGAGTAAGGATAAATAGCAAGGTCTTCATTTTTCACCAGGTACAATAGGTTTCTATTGACATTAGCATTGAGAGCCGGCATCTCCAATATTTTTCTTAACTTGCTTCCAAGAAAACATTGCTTTTTGTTCTCGGATCACATAAAACCTTCAACTTAAAAATAAGGGAATGAAATCATGAGAAAATTACTCGCTGTTAGCGTCTTATTCATACTTTTTTGCATTTCTCTTGCTTCCTATGGAGCAGAAATGGAGTGTTTGAGAAAAAAGATTAATTTCAGTGAAGGTGAAGAGAGTCTGAGTTTTGTTAAAAGCTCCAACTCTAAAATGTCTAGATCATTAGAGGAAGAAGAAACAAGCCCAAGCCCAGCTCCTTCGCCTGAATGTCCTCAAATTAGTAAAAATACTTCGATTATCTGCCAAGGCGATTTTGCTTATAAATTAGGGCTACCCAAAGATATCATTCCTGAGTTTGGATATCTCAGTCAGATAGATAGCCCCTATGTTATAAAAGTACTAGAGGTTCGCCCTAGTAAAGATGAAGGCAAATGCTTTTTTGCGATGAAACATTATGAAGCAACGTTAGAATCGCTTAAGAGTAAATTGCTTGCTTACGAAGCTACCTGGATTATCTACCAAGTAATACAAGGGCTGGCTGTTATTCATAGCAAAGGTATAGCGCATCTAGATATTGCTTTGGATAATATCTATATTGATACTCGCAACAATAAACTTGAGGTTGTAATTGCTGATTTTGGCTGTGCAACTCATCAAACTCGGATCAATGAACTAAATAGGACTAAACCAACTTACCATCCGCCTGAAATTAATGGACTTAGCTTCTATGAATCGAAGCCTGTTGATATCTATGGGTTAGGTTGCGTTTTTAAGTGTCTTCTTCGTCAGGATCAACTTGATGGAGATAATAAGCCTGTTCATTTATGGGTTAAGCAAATAATTGATGCTATGAAAGCGCCTGTATCAAAGGAAGCTGAAGAGCGAAAGAAGAAAAAATCCGTCTTTGGATCCACAACTGTTGCTATAAGACCATCGATTACTGAAATCTTAGAGTCTTTTCAAGCTGCAGACTGCCCTCTTAGGAACCAAAAAGAGATCAACTTAGAGTTAATCAAGGGCTACATAAAAAAGAAACAACAAGCTCAGCACAAGTCTCGCTCAGCTGGCAGCTAAAATGCGTCAAATGAGGCAGAATAACCACCTTTAAGCCAGATGTAGCTTCATATTTTGCTAAGCTATCCCAACTCCCAGCTAGCAAAAGTTGCTTTGGAAAAGAACTAGCATCCAATCCTTCCCTTGCTGCAAAGTACTCCTGTACGGCATCGAGATAATAGAAAAAACCCTGGCCGGGTGTGACTAATCGCACAGGAAATTCCCAGCGGCGAAACCGTCCCAGAGCTGGCATAAAATGCCGTAGACCATAGTACCCAACATGCGACCAAAACACAGAGTGAAAAATTGCGCTCAACTCTTGAGCGGCTAGCTTAAGGCTAACCCCTTGCACATCTTTGGGTAATGACAGCATAGTAATGGAAGCTAACTCTGCTCTTGGATTGCGACTATAGTCCAGTACTAAGGCAGCGCCTAAGCTAACGCCCACTAGATGTAGCTTGGTAACCTGGAGATTCTTAAGCACCCAATCTACTATATCAGGTAGCATGCTACTGATTGTTTGGCTTGAAAATACTGTCGTGCTTTTATTGCCATGGCCATCAAGGTCAAAGGTTAAAACTGGAAGTCCAGCAGCCAGCAAAGCACGAAATAAGACAAAGTTAGGGTAATAAGCATCGTTGCCAGTACTGTGCACGAACATTACCAGAGTAGAGAGGTCGTTATGCCTGTCTTTTGGTCTGAAAAGCCCCACATGAGTGAGGCCTTTAGCAGCTTTTCGAGGCACACTATAAGTCTGGTAGCGGTGCTCCAGATCAAGCAGCATGCCAATGGTGGCGGCTCTAGGCATGATCCTTCGCTAAGGTAAGTTGTCGAGGAGTTCTTTAAACTCATTGACTTTAATCGGCTTGAGAATGTACCCATAAGCTCCCATAGCTTTGGCTTTCTCAAGCCCTTGTATTTCGTTCTTTGCTGATAAAATAACAATAGGTCCCTGATAAGTGGTCTCGCTGCGAATCCTAGCAAAGAGATCTAAACCATCAATATCTGGCAATCCCAAGTCTAAAAATAGTACTTTAATGTCTGGAGTTTCTTTTATTAAGCTAATGGATTCAGTGCCGTTTTTTGCCATAACACAACTAAAGCCCCATTTGGCGAGGACTTTCTCTATAAACTGGCGCTGAAAAGATGAATCTTCAATGAGAAATATTTTGCTCATCAGTTTTTCTTGAGAGAAACTATCTGCTGCGAAGCATGTTTCTCCCCAATCCTCTTCCTTGCCTTAGTGCAACATCTTATCCTGCCTTAGCGCAACTTAAACTTTTTTGCATAGTTATAGTCTATCAAATGAAGCATTTTCCGGCTAACAATTTAAGGCATTGCGACTTCTAGCCGAAAGATTGTCTATAAGGGTGAGGAATTATTACAAGAAAGCAGGTTTTGTGAGCGGGTTTAACTTCTTCAAAGCAGCGCTTTTTTCTCTGCTTGTCTGCTATTCACCAATAGCAGTTGGGGAAAAGTTTATTGAATTTTTGACACAAATGCAAAATCAGGCAAAAGAGATTGATGTCGAGAAGGCCAAGTATTTAGCAGCAAAGAGTCGCCTTGATTCAGTCAATGCAAAATATGGGACTGAAGCAACCCTGTTAACCCAAGGTGGTGGTGAGTATGCAATTAAAGAAAAAGATAAGTTTAAACGCCATCTTAGTACGGTGACGATTAAAAAACCTATCTTTGATTTGCAACGCAGCTATGACCGTGATGGCGGCAAAATTAGCCGAGATCAGCAGGCATTGCAGATGCGTTTAGTTGAAATAGAAACTTTGTTTCAAAATTCTACGCTCTATGTTGACCTTGTTACTAGTGCTGAAGAAGTGCAGACAGCTAAATTAGAGCGTGACACTTACGAAGATAATTACCGAAGCACATCCCGGCGTTTTGAGCTGGGTGAAATTAACTCCTCTAATGTCGATCAGGTGAAGCTCACGCTTGAACGAAAGCGTATCGATTATTCAATTGCTGACACTAACCTGGAGGGCAAGATACTTGAATTGCAAGAGATTTTGCAAAAAATTTCTCGCAACAGCGTTGAAAGCATGAGCCTGCCAATTTTAAATTTAGATACTCAAGCAATGTCAGATGCCAAAATTGATCAGATATTGCGCCGTCATCCAAGCTATCTCAAGCTTGAGTTGGCACAAAAGCAAAATGCCCTTGATCTTAGACATTCCCGGGAATACTTTGATCCCAAACTCTATGCCGAAACCTTCTATAATTTTGCCAACATCGATCGTCAGGTTACTACCGACAGCATATTCGTTGGATTAGAGCTGAATATGACACTCTATAGTGGCAACTCTTCTTTTTATGAGCGGCAACAGGCCATGCAAGGCCATCTTGAAAACAAAGCTAATATAGACCTCTATCTCTTGAAAGCGACACAAAGGATAAAACGAGAGATTTTTAATATCAGGGAGAACCTGAAACGACAAGTTATCCTTGATGAGGTCATGAAAGATTCACAGATATTAGTAGATAAGACTAAAAAACTTTACGTTGAAGGCTATGCTAACAGTCTTGAGCTTATTAATGCGTTAACTAACGTTTATACTTATCGCCGCCAATTATCCAGCAATAAAGCTGATATTTTCCGATCTAAATTACTGATCATGAGGACTTTTGGTGATTTAACATTGGCGAATTTGAAGCAGAGGGTAAAAGAGTGAAGGAAAAGGTAGAAGATATTTTTTCGATTCGCTTCTTTTTGAAGCTGTCGTTTCAAAACGTCCGCAATCTCTATTGGGGGGCTCTGGCTTTAAACTTACTTGCTTTAGCAACACCACTTATCATGCTTCAGGTTTATGATCGTATTATTCCTAATCAATCTACAGGGTCTTTGTTTTGGCTTATTTTAGGCGCTTCGGTAGCTATCACCTTTGAGTTTGTAGTGCGGTTTTTTCGTGATAGCATTGCGGCTTTTGTTGGAGCAAAGTATGAGCATGTTATAAGTAACATGGCCTTTTCTCATGTGCTTGAAATGAGTTTTCGCGATCTTGAATCATCGAGAATTGCTCATCGCCTTGATCAACTTGAAGCTATTGGTACTATTAAAGGGTTTTATTCGAACAACTTAATTAACATTTTTCTTGATATTCCTTTTGGTCTTTTATTTCTGTGGATTATCTATAAGCTTAGCCAAAAAATATTCCTCTTTATTTTTGTGTCGATGGCCTTGTTCTTTGTCGCTATCATGCTGCTAAAGTTTGCTACCAGTCGCTATGAAGCTTTAAATGAAATCATGGATAATCAGCGTACTGACTTTATCATTGAACTCATTAGCAAGATTCATCAAGTAAAATCGTTTTCTCTTGAAGAATCAAAGATGAAGGAATTTGAAAAACTTCAGGAAGAGCAGGCCAGTCTTGATTTCAAAACTAACTTTGTTACTAGTGTTCCAGAGGATTTAGGTTTTGTTTTGTCACAACTAATTCTCTTTGGCGTCTTCTTCTTCGGGGGGCCTGATGTAATCGATGGCAAGATAACGCTTGGGGTATTGACAGCTTGCATGACTATGTCCTCTCGCGCTGTCCAGCCAATACAAAGTGCCATTACTTTTTGGTTGCATCGCTCAGCTCTTGAGCTTGCTATTGAAAAAGTGAAGAAAATTTTCGATGCAAAGGTTGATAATTTTGAGAAGCGAGCAATTCCACAGCATGAAGAAATTAGAGGTAAGATTGTGCTGCAAAATGTTTCTTTCTCCTATTTTGGTACTAAAGGACCTGTGGTTGATAACTTGTCATTGACTCTAAATCCAGGAGAGATGCTTGGCCTTTGTCCATCACGATTTCTTGGTACTACAACTATCCTCAATCTAATCTCTGGACAAATTCTGCCGCAAAAAGGTGAAATACTGATGGATAGCTATGATGTGTCTAAGTACGAGATTAATAATCTACAGATGACAAATCTAGCCTATGTGCCGCAAACGGCGGTGCTTTTTAAGGGTACAGTTCTTGAAAATATGTCCAATTATGACCATCGCAATAATAAAAAAGCGATGGATATTGCTCGTCTCTTTCATCTCGATGAAGTCTTTGCTGCTCTACCACAGGGTTTTCAAACTCGTATTGATCGAGAATCAAATCTAACTATTTCACGAAGCCTTATTCATTTGGTAAGTCTGATTCGTGCTCTTATGATTCGACCAAAAATCATGCTGATTGATAAAGCAGATACATCTTTGGACCAAGGGTCAGCTAAGGTCTTTCACGATATGATAGAGTATGCGAAATCACAGTGTACGGTGGTGTTAGTTACCGCTAATACCGAGCACTTGGCGTTATGTGACAAGATCATGCAGATAGCTGAAAATCGTAGTTTGGAGATCGTTGATCCTCGTTTAGCGCTACGTGGTAGCAATAACTTGTTACTATTTTAGGCAGGTAAATATGGTTTGGATGCTAAAGAGTGCTCTAACAAAGTTACGCAAGAGAGACACTTTGCCGGTGAGCTTCTCAGAAGTTATCCGCCCTCTTCTACAAACCTTAGGTTGGAGTGGTAGCTCAAGCTACCTCAATGAGCTTATTTCAGGCCAATCTGAAGAGGTTACTGAAGATAAAGCTCTTTCCGTAATCAGTTACTTGGGCTGGAATTTTGCTAGACGCAAGTCTAAGTTGCGCAATATCCGTTCTGAACTTTATCCTATTCTCTTTGTGACACCTCAGAAAGTTTTTCTTTTACGCCAGCGGTATGAGAACTTTGTAGAAATTTATGATCCTGTTACTAAGAAATTTATGCATGTCGAGATACCAAATAAAAGCGGCCATTTTATCCGTTTTTCTAAACGAAGCCTAGATGAAGAAACGCTGAATGATCCTCAAATGGATTGGTTTCGTAAGATTATTAGCAGATTTAATAGGCCTCTTCTCTATGTCTTCTTTATCTCTCTTGTTCTTAGTGTTCTTGCTGTTATTGCGCCGCTGATCGTAATGGTGGTTTTTGGTCAAATCTCTATTATTAGTGATATCTATGCTATTGACCAACTTTGGTTTGGTATTGTGGCTTATCTCTCTGCCATGCTGATGTTTAGATTGGTAAGAAGCTATTTAATGTCGATGATTAGCGCCCGCGTGCGTAATATTATTTCTATTCAGGTACTAAGGCGTATTTTATTTCTGCCACCTTCTTATACAGAGCTTGCCTCGCTTACAGCGCAGTTGACTCGTATTCGTGATTTTGATTCCATTCAGGCTTTTATATCAGGAAAAGCAGCGATTGCCTTGCTTGAGCTGCCTTTTGTGGTGATTTTGATTTTTGTGCAATACCACATATGCATGCCTATTTCTTTGGTCACAATCTCTGTAGCAGTTATTTTTTTACTGTCAGGTTTTTTGGTAAAAAAGGTAGGGCGCAAGACAGTAAAGAAATCGAGTTTATATATGAAAGAAAAGCGAGATTTTCTCATTGATGCCTTCTCTAATTTAGTTACTATTCGCAAATTATTTTTGGTTGAGCAGTGGAAAAATCAATTTAATGACTTGTCGTTAAAGGCAAATGTGCATTCAGTTTTTGATCGTAGACTTCAGATTCTACTCAGTGCCTTTTCGCAATATCTCATTGCCTGTGCTGGCCTAGTTACTATATGGGTAGGGGTGGATCAGATTTTTGCTCATAAGCTTGATGCTGGTGGCCTCATGGGCTCTATGATGATCACTTGGAGAATCTTAGCACCACTAAAAAGCTCTTTTAATGTTAGTACCCAGATTGATAAACTTCGGCACAGTATCGATCAAGTTGATAAACTGATGAATTTACCTATTGAAGCAGGCTACAATAAGATAGCAACTCAAGATACCGAGATCGAGGGGCGAGTGTCTTTTAATATGGTTTCGTTGCGCTATTCAAAAGATGCTAATCCAGCGTTGTTAGGTGTTAACTTTGATATCGAAAGTACAGAAACAGTAGTTGTTATCGGGCATGATTCTAGCGGTAAGTCTAGTATCCTTAAATTGATTTTAGGGATGTATTACCCGCAGAGTGGTCGTGTTTTGATTGATAATTTGAATTCAAAACAGATCAATCCAATGTCGCTTCGCAAGCAAATTGCTTATATGCCCGAGAACTCTTTCTTTTTCAAGGGTAGCCTGCGAGATAATATCTTGCTCGTCGACCCGGAGGGAGATACTGATGCTATCGAGATGGCGTTGTCAGAAACAGGTTTGTTAGAAGAAATCGATAGGCTGCCAGCAGGCCTTGATACAATTCTTGATGAAAGATCGATATCAAGTTTCTCAGAGTCATTTTTAAGACGATTTGGTATGGCTTTGATGTTTATTAAAAAATCGAATCTTTGGTTATTAGATAATCCTGGTTATGGCTTAGGTGAAGATCACGAGCGACAGTTTTTAGCAACTTTGGCTGCTGCAAAAGGGCTAGCAACTATTATTATTTCTACTCAAAATACCGAATATTTTAGTATAGCGGACAAGGTTCTTTGGATGAACGAGGGACGAATGAAGGCTTTTGATACACCTGATAAGGTGGAGAAAATGATGCAGAAGCAGTTTGCTATAACAAAAGCTGCGGCATAGGAAGAGGATGACTGTTTCAAAACGAAATTTCAGGAGTTACTTAGCAAAGTCAGTTCTTCTTGAAGAAGAGGTGAGCGTTCGTCTTGAGCGTATTGCTATTCTACTGACATTAGTCACCTTAGCTGTTTTTATTGTCTGGGCTTCTTTTACAGAGATTGACGAGGTTGCGGTAGCGCCCGGCACGATTGTACCAGATAGGAAAATGCATGTTGTACAGCACGATCTGGGTGGTATTGTAACTAAATTAAATGTGCAAGAAGGCGATCAGGTGCGGCGCGGACAATCTCTTTTGAGTTTAGATAAAGAAGCTTTGGAGTCAGATTTGCGTAAGCTTCTGCAGCGACGAGATTTGTTGCGATCTAACCATGAGTTGATTGTTGATGAATACCAAACTAGAGAGAGATTGGTAAAGGAGGGGCTTAGCTCTCGCATTTCTTTTTTGGATGTGCAAAAGCAGCGTCGAGATCTTGAAGGTGAAATTAAGACAGTTGAAGAATCGATTTCAGAGCGACGAAGAGTTATTCGCGATCAAGATATTGTATCACCAATTCACGGTGAGATTTATAAGATTAATATTCCGCCACAGCGTGGTGTCATTCGGCCTTCGCAAGATATTATGGAAATTATTCCTATTGGTGGTCGTCTCATTAGTGAAGTTAAAATTTTGCCAAAGGATATTGGTCATGTGAAACTTGGTCAGTATGCGACATTGAAATTCACATCGTATGATTTTAACCGTTATGGCGGCGTGCGTGGCAAGCTTTATTTTGTGTCACCCACTACTTTTATGGAGCAGGATGGCCAGGTCTATTATAAGGGTCGAGTCAAATTAGCGAGTCCTTATATTGGCAATAAAGATCAGATGCCTGTAATGATTGGTATGACACTGACCGGCGAGATTAAAACAGGAAAAAAATCGGTTATGCAATATTTGTTAAAACCTATCTTTTCTTCAGCTCGCGAAGCTTTCCGCGAAAGATAATTAACCCCTTCTCCTTGCAAATCTTAGATTAAAACTCCTTAGATGACTTTCATTGAATGCAAAACCGTTTTCGATCATAGTATAAAATAAAACCTTTCAACATCGAGGTGTGCATGAATCGACTTCTCCCGAAGGGTAATGTTCGCTATGATCTCGGCATTAAAAACTTGCTCTCGCAGTGGCGTTCACTATTCACATTTGTGGGGCTAAAAGACGATGCTTTAGCAGGGCTAGCAGTAGCCTGCGTCTCTATCCCTCTTTCCTTGGCTATTGCTTTAGCCTCAGGTATGCCCCCATCTTCTGGTTTAGTTACAGCAGTGCTAGCAGGAATTATTGCTGCTTTATTTGGCGGTAGCCCTTTGAGTGTCTCGGGACCAGCCGCAGCTATGGCTGTTCTTATCTCTGATGATGTTGACAAATTTGGTATTATGGCTGTTGCCATCATGTGTTTTATTTGTGGCTTTCTGCAAATTCTGACAGGTGCTCTAGGCATTGGGAGAATTTCCCGCTATATCCCTTCACCTGTAGTCTCGGGCTTTACAGCTGGTATTGGTGTCATTATTATTCTCGGACAGCTTCCTCGTCTTTTAGGCGTTGATCCGCCAATGCAAGCCAACACAGTTGATATCCTAATCCATCTTTCGCGTTATTGGGAACATAGCAGCGGCAAAGTGATGATGCTTGGTATTTTAGGTCTTTGCATCATGCATTATGTGCCCAAATTGACCAGCAAAGTGCCTGCTGCCCCTATGGCTTTAGTTGTGCCTAGTCTTGTGGCATGGATTTATAACGTTCAAGTACCTTTTCTGGAGCCACTGCCTCAAACACTTTTTGAGTCAACATTGGTGATGCCCACCTGGAAGATGCTGACAGCTATTATTCCTAATGCTATTGCTGTGTATTTTACAGCATCTATCACAACAATGTTGACCTGTTCAGCCGTGGATGAAATAGCAAAAAAAGGCCGCTTTGATCCAGATCAAGAAATGATTGGACAGGGGCTTAGCAATTTAGCTATTTCTTTTTGCGGTGGCGTGCCGGGGGCTGGCATTATTGTGCGCTCAGCTATCAATGTTAAGTCAGGGGCAAAAAGCCGTCGTGCAGCGATTTTTCATTCGATTTTTATTCTGTTAGCTGTTTGGGTTCTTGGTCCGTTATTGCAACGCGTTCCTATTGTCGCACTAGCAAGTGTTTTAATCTTTGTTGGTGTAAGTATGATTGATTTTAAAGTATTCCACAACTTGTGGCAGGTGGCTCGAGGTGAAGCCTTAATCTTTTTGCTTACTTTTATCACCATAGTGTTTGTTGATCTCTTGGTAGGTATTCAAGCAGGCGTTGGTGCAGCGTTGTTCATTATTCTCATAAACGTCAGCCAAACTAATGTTGTTGCTGGATCTTATGCTCGCAATTCCGCGTCAAGACTTACTTTGACTGGATCTCTCAACTTCTTGTCTTTAGCTAAAATTGAAGAAATACTAGCGCAGTTTAAAGATAATGAAGCGCCATGTGATTTAGTCATCGATGCAACCTTATTAACATCTATGGACACTTCCGGCGCTAAGGCTTTACTATCGCTTGGGCAATCTCTTAAAGATAGATCTGTCCAGGTCTATCTTAAAGGCATAGCTAACAGCAATGAACAGAAGTTGCGAGCATTGAGCACAGAGGACTTTCCTTTTACCGTGATTGTTGCTGAGACGGATGTTGTAACAAATAGTGCTGAGCCAGAAGCGATTAAAGCAAGACTGTTACATGGAATTGATTGGTTTAATAGAAGTTATTCGGCGGATCGTCAGGATTTATTTGCCAAACTTGCTATTTGCCAAACACCCCATACGCTTTTTATCACCTGCTCTGACAGCCGTATCAACCCTAATTTGATTACATCCACAGAACCTGGAGAGCTCTTTGTAGTGCGTAATGTTGGTAATATTGTGCCTCAAAGTAGCTTTATGCCAAACTGTGGAGAAAGTGCTGCTATCGAGTTTGCCATAGTGGCATTGAAGATTAAGAACATTATTATTTGCGGCCACTCAGCCTGCGGAGCTGTGAAGGCTGCTGTGAAAGGTGTTGATACCATGCCAGATATCCCTTCACTTAGGTATTGGCTACGGCATGTGGAGCTAGAATGTCATCCTAAGAATGAGGTTAGTGATACTTACTGTGATGAAGCAGCTAAAAATAATGTTATGGCTCAGATACGCAATTTGATGACTTATAGCGTGGTTAGTGAGCGGGTGAAGCAAGGAGAAATTTCTCTATCAGGTTGGTTTTATGACGTAGGTAAGGCCACAATATTAGAGTGGAATCAGGAGTTGGGCACTTTCATGGCGCCTGTGTTGTCAGCGCATCAAAAGGACTTGCGCATTTAAAGCAGAAGAGGTTGGAGGAAGTTTTGTAGACTTTCTCCTAAGACTAGCTTTTTTGTGATGTTTAACTTGCTATGAAAAAGTCCTCTAAAACGGTAGAAAGAAATCGCCCTTTTTGTTATGATCGCCAGACCGAAAATTGGCCTTAAACCCTTTTTAAAAGACGAGGACACCCAGTGTTTAAGCATCAGAGCAATGATCAGATTGAAGCTACTCCTAAAAAGAAAGTCGATTGGGTTCGTGAAGGTTTTTCGCTAGGCTTTATTGTCTTAGCCGTCTTTGCATTCAAATCATCTATTATTGCTAACTACACGGTACCCACTCCATCAATGGTGCCTAATATTCAAGTAGGAGAAAAGCTCATCGTTAATAAGATGGCTTATAACCTGCGGGTTCCTTTCACCGATATCGTTCTCTTTGAGATCGCTAAACCTGAACGCAGTGATGTTGTTGTCTTTGATAATCCAAGAGACCGTAGTATCTCTTTTGTAAAGAGATTAATTGGCTTGCCTGGGGATGTGGTTACTGTGACGGATGGCCTTATTACCGTCAATGGCCAGAAATACGGGACTTCTTTGGATTCTGAAGAAGAATTATTTGACATCATTCTTCGTGGTGG
>CALBMD010000528.1 GCA_937896265.1 uncultured Pseudomonadota bacterium | reverse complement strand
GATCTACAAAAGCATAAACCTACATATGCGAAGGAATTTGTGGTGGTCGGATTTACAACAGGAAAGGGATCTAATGCGGGAGCAGTTATATGGCAGTGCAAAACAAAAAAAGGAAATGTCGTATTTAATGTAACCCCAAAGAATTCATCCATCAGTACGAGAAGAAGAATTTATTCTTCGATTAAAAATAAAAAAGGTCGCTCCGTGTTCAAGGATAAATATAAAGGTAGAATGTATACAGTGGAATATGAAGACATAAGTGACAATGGAACACCATTAAGAGCGAAAGGAATAGGGTTTCGTGATATAGATTGATTTCGTATTTCTCATAATTTATTTTTCTTTTTTCTTTCGCGTTAGATATATACTCTCTTACAACTGCGTATAATTCGCGAAATGGAATCATCGTCTCCGCTCTCTACTCTTATTCCTAAAGTTTGGCAAGTCGATGGAGGCTTGGGCTTAAGCTGGGGGCTTATCCTAGCTCTAATTGTCGTATTAGTGATTCTTGTTATTATGGCTGGCGTTTTTGGTGCTAAAGCGAATAAAGAACATATGCACGATAAAATGTTGCATGCCATCAACAGCGGTCCGGGTCTCAGACACCAGGCTGAGCTGAGCGATTATTCACAACCACAACCGCATGTACCTAGGCATAGCTACTATCCCGCTCATCAAGGTTATAAGACTTCAAGAGTTCAACGAGGATATGAACAATTTACCGGAACTATGAATCCTCCTGTTTTCAATGGTCCTGATATGACACAAATGGATGAAATGCGTTTGGCTAGTCAATCATTGCAACCAGGAAGCACTGGGCTCATGACACGAGACTACGATGCTTCATACTATCCCAATACAGCTCCTGTTGTCGGCCCCAGAGCAGGTAATATTACCTCTTCTTCTAATACTGGTTACATTACTGAGGGAGCTCTGAATCAGCATCTTTTGGCTTAAACGACCTCACCACGTGCTTTTTTTGCGATTAAGTAAAAAAGAATACTACACGACCATTAACCGAACTCTCTGCTACGATTGCGTACCGAACTATGAAGTAATTCTTCCTGAAGTTGATCGAGAGATTTTAATTTCACCAATAAATCCCAATCTCCTTGCGGATCATCTCTCGTATTCTTGCCCAAAAATCCCTCTTCAGAAGAGAATGAATATAGTAACAATATGATGAGAAGTACAATGAGTACAGCGTATATGATAACCATCATATAACTACTGCCTTCTTTTTTAGTTGATGGTTCATCATCAGTAGCATTTGATACTATAAACGGCGATGTGGATGAAGACATTTTCGAAACTATATATATGATAAAAAATAAACTTTTGACACATGTAATAACTTACTTTTTGCTTGACTTTTTATTACGCGATTCTTTAGATTTCTTACTCGGTTTAGGCTCGTCATCTGCATCATCTT
>CALBMD010000527.1 GCA_937896265.1 uncultured Pseudomonadota bacterium | reverse complement strand
CGCTCTTCCGATCTAGTCATAGAATTAGTAGGGTACTTTGGCGGAGAGAGTGGGATTCGAACCCACGGTGCCGATTAAGACACACACGCTTTCGAGGCGCGCTCCTTCAGCCACTCGGACATCTCTCCATGGCATTGTAATTAAAGTAAAATTTTGCAGGCAACCCCTCGCGGAGCATCTTTTTGGGAAACCATCTGCGAAGTTTTCTCAAATCCTTATTTGCGGGATTTGAGATTACAGACCGTCCTGCAAAGATTCTAAGGGTAAAACATAACATGTTGATAAAGTAATGTCAGCTGCCAATCATGCTCCATTCCTTGGGCACCGCAGGCGTTTGATAAAAAACTAATCTTGCTTTAAGATGGTACTTCAATATGTTAATCTTTCCAATTAAGCTGATTCAGCAATTTTTTAATCTAGAGGTTTTTTCATGCGCTGCTCCGCCTATTGCACGGCAACGAGTTTTGATATCCCTGCCCTGTCTGTCTATTTAAAGGATCATTTTAAATCTACGCTTTTTCGGGACGTTATTCATTTTAGACTCGAAAGCGTGGCACCAGATAGCAGTGAAGGCGATGTTTTTATTTTCCCTTATGCTGCCGTCATTTTTTGGGGTCTTGATGCTACCAAAGAAAAAGATCTTTTAAGTCAAATCAAAGGATTTGAGCAGGAACCTGTGCCAAAAATAGCAGAGGATTTGTTTTTCTATGGTTATGGGGCTACGGTTAATATTAAAGATGATGATATTGTCTTACCCGACAAAGAGGTACTAACTAAGTTAGCTTTTTCTCAAGCTATTGCGCAATCAGTAAAGCTAGATACATTTGAAACGACTATTCAGAAGACCATTGATGTAACTCATGATTTACCAAGAAACTTAGCGTTGCATGGCAAAATAAGTTTATCTGGCTTAGAGATGCGAAAGATGATGGGGCGGTTATTTATCGATCGTCATTCCATTAATCTCCATCAGGAACTTTTGGACACTCCCGAGTTTTTCTGGGAATATCCTGAACTAGAGCCCCATTATAAATTGGTTGCCCACTATCTTGATATCCAAAGGCGAGTTAATATTCTTAATCAGCGTCTTACTGTGTTGAAAGAACTTTTTGACATGCTAAGTAGTGAAATTAACCATAAGCATTCATCGAAATTAGAATGGACAGTTATTTTTCTGATTCTCCTTGAAGTCATTATCGCTTTTGCAGAGATTCTGCATCTGGTCTAGCCGGTTCTGCTTTAACCCTGCAATCCAATCCTGGCACGGAGTGCAATCCAATCCTGGCACGGAGCAATTCCTATCTTCCTCAAGTCGCTTGCAAAAGGGCTGTTTTTGAGGATTTCATTTATACTGAATGTAACTATTTGCATTCATCAGGAGAATAATGCCAAGAAAAATAGGATATTTTATCTTCACTTTCTGCTTTGTAGTCAGCGCTTGCTTTTCACGCCTCGGAACTTCTTTGGCAGGAACCAAAGCTTTTTTAGATCCAGAAGCAGAAAAGATTGTTAGTCAGGCAGAAGCTCGACAATTCCTTGATCAGTTGATGGCTGTTAGAGTTCAAGATTGCCATGGCTTTGACAAAACATTCGTGCGGGCTAGACCTGAAGTCATGCGGTTTGGTACATTTTGGAACTTGGGTTCGGCTGTTGATGTAGAATTTGATTATGGCACTACCCAATAGGGAGATGCATTTGCTGTCATTGTGCCATTTAAACGTGTTTTAAATCAAACTATTCATGTCAGTCCGTTTGACACTTTTGTTTTGGGTGATTTTGATCTCTGTCAATATCCAAAAGAGACGTTTGTTCTACAACCGAAAAGCGTTTCGCTTCCTTTTACTGATCTTAAAAATTGCCAGGTGAATTTTGTTGAATATGATCCTGAGAAAGAATCTATTAAGCAAGCTGTGGATGCATTTCTATTGAAGAACTTTGAAGCTCAATTTTTGCAGCGTGTAGAAACGGAATGCCATTTTGATGATAGAGCTATCTCAGATGCCTTAGGTCAAGTGAATATCAACTACCCCACTTTTTTGAGTCTGTTTTGGACTTTCGTTCTTTTGGATCCATTTATTACCCTATTTCTTGGGAATCTTTCAGGATTTTCAACTATTATCTGAACTAAGGCGTTTCCCGGCTGTTCACACTGGAATTTTGTCTCTCTTGATGCAGAGCTATCAAAATGTACAAAAATTTATAGAGGAACCTCCTTCTGACTTTCCTTCAAAAGCTTTAATTGCTGTAAAAAAAGCCTTGCCTCACATTGCAAGCAAACTGCCGAGCCAAAAGAGGATAATGGCTTCGATCTAGCATTAAAATATTGTTTAAATCGCGCGCCTGGAAAATGGGAGAAAGAAACCCCGTGGTTAGGCTATAGTTTTCACATGATAAAGACTCTAATTGAGTTAGATGAGATCATGATTAAGCGAAATCGCTCTTCGATTTCAATCGAACGAAAGGTCCGCGATCTTGACAAAGCTTTGAAGCAATTTAAGTCTGCTGAGAATCTACGTCAGACATCGAACCTTTAGCCTAGTTTGCTATTCAGCGAGTCTTGATCTTGAAATCCCTAGATTTTCTCGGGATTTTCTCGGCACGGAGCAATTTCTCAGGAGGAATATCGGACGGAGTAATTTCTCGCTGATGTCGCTTGCAGCTATATGATTCATCTTCTAGACTCTTTTTATGTATTCAAGAAAACAAATCGTTGAAGAAAACTCTTATGCGCACGTTACGTTTCGTTGCTTAAATCGGGAGTTTTTGTTCGAGGCAAGTGCGGTAAAAGAATTTATTATCCTGTCTTGGTTTAGATATTTTCAGCGCTATGGAATTAAAATCTTTGCTTTTATTGTGATGGATAACCATGCTCATATGGTGATACAAACTCCAGGCCCTGAAGAGCTTGGGCATTTTATGCGGACAGTTAATTCGCAAATAGCTCGGTTTGTAAATAAGTTTTATGGTCGTGACAGCCATGCGCTGAAGGAGAGATATAAGTCGCCAATAATTAGTAACGATATTTATATGCGTCGCACGCTTCAGTATGTATGGTTAAATCGCTATAAGGTGGATGGTAAAGACCCTAAGACCGATCCTTATTGTTCATTATCATGGAAGATGCATCCTCGAATTTTTGGAATGGTATTTCAAAAATATAAGAAAGCCGAAAACCTAAAGTCTCTTTTGACTTCATTGAAGAAGTTACCAATTCCCTATACTGAAACCTATCGTGAGCTTCAAGATTTACTCAACGAAGCAAGAAGTAAGATTGTGAGTTTGACTAAAGAAATTTTTCAAAATATGCACACCATTGGCGATCTGGTTACGGTACAATATCGCAGTGAATTGCTTCGTGCCAGCCTGAGAGAACATATACCTTGGGTACCTATCTAAAGCTAAATATCACCTTCATTTTTTAGTCCTACCGTCTTAAGCATAGATAAAGATGATTTTTATTTGGGCCTATTCTTCTAGATTTTCTGCAAAAGAATTATTGATCACAACCTAATTTCGGCTAAAAGTCGTCAACATGCTCTTTAGCATTACTGGATTGCTGTTAGTTTTTCTCAATTTAACAAGCAGTAGGCAACAGTGTTATTAGAAGCAGAGATTAAGTATAGAAAAGACTAAGCTTTAGCTCCGTGCTAAATAAATTGTGCTCGTTCTTCAGAGGTAGGTAAGCGACAGGTTTCTTTCTTACCAAACCAGCGATAGCGGTTCGTTGCTACAAAATCATAGCCAACATTTGTGAGTGATGTTGGCAGTATTTGCAAGGCTAAAGATAGCAGCCGGTAATGGCCACCGATATTTTCTAAAATATGAGCAATAGCTTTAGTCTTTGATGAGATTCTTGTTCCATGAACAAAGACCACTGTTTTGAGATCTTGGTATTCTGGAGGAAGCATTTCCTTAGCGGAGCTTTGTAAGGAAGCAAAGCGAAGGCATCGCTTATGGTCCTGTCGAATAAGGAAAGAGACGAAACTGTTGCAAAGATTGCAGACGCCATCAAAGAAGACTGTGCCACGAACAGGGTTGGTGCGCGTCAACCACCTTGGATCAATCATAAATAGATGGAAGACTAGCATACCAGCAGTAAGATCAAAGAAGTTGACTAAGGTCGCAATGCCTAAGTGCATAGCGATCATCAAACTCACCGTCGGTAGCCGCCATTTAGGTACCAGACACAAAGGCAGAAACAAGATTTCTAAAAAAATACTGCTATAGCTAAGGCCTTTTAATAGAAACATCGGTGCTTTTTGCATCATTTCCGGCAAGAAATAGTTACGAGCTAAGGGGTTTGAAAATAAAAAATACAGAGCTTGACCATCGCGCCAACTAGGAGATGTCAACTTGTGCAATCCAGATACAGTATAGGAGAGTGCCATAATGAAAAACAAGCCACTAAATAGCAACTGAGGAAATTCCCATTCATAATCTGGTGGATTTTGTCTTGCATCAAGCGAGTAGCTTTCCCCCGAGGGAATAACACAAAGCGCTAAGAGCAAAAGACCGACAAAAGGGATCGAAGGATTACCAATAAGATTATTGCGATTAAATAGACACGCAAAGCCATACCACAGTAAAAACGAGACAAATCGTCGCTTATATCCCACCAATAAAGCTAGAGAAAGTCCGGCTAAGATCCAAACAAAAGATGTGACAAAAACTGGAGAGTCAAAGAGATAGAGAATATTAAAAAATAGCGGGTATGTTGGGTTCAAAGATGGGTTTGGGAGTAAGCCAGCATAAGAAAAGATTTCTGGAGCATGCTTAGTGAGTGCTAAAAAATGCTCAAAAAGATAGAGACCTAAGATTACTCGAGCAAAGGAAAAATACTCAGGAGCGTAGTGATAATGTCTTTTATCGGCTAGCGATATCATTGGCCTCTCCTTCTTGGCAATCTACTGAGAAAACAAATTTACGAGGATCATCTTCACGTTTAGACGTCACAATAAGCTCTACAGATGCTAAATTCTGTTGTAAACCAGCAACTTTGACCAAAGTACCAGGAGTGCAGAAAGCATAATGTAGAATATGATCTCGCATAGCAATTTCTTTTGGAGAAGAAAAAGCGGCGCCATAAGCGAAAGCAGCGCCATAGACATTTCGCAGGTTGTATGGTCCTTCTAGAGCGGAATAAAGACGATTGTCCAGGACAAACGTTTGTTCACTCTTGTCTGGGTAGATTGCTTTGATGTTGAAATTAAGAGTAAAGGTTTCTAGACCGCGGAAGCTAGAAAACACAAGAGGCAGTGGTGATGATGTCATTGCCATGCCAATGCCGCGTAAAGGCATGAATCCTGTAACAAAGCCTACAGTTTGCAGCATACCAAGAGTGAGTAATGCATAGATAGCATAGCGAGAAACAGGTTTGCGTGTGACAGTTTTTTGCAGCGAAGAATAGTTACTGTTGACATTACGAAAGGCCATCATGGACCAAAATCTAGCTTCGCGTTCAGGTTTGTAGCCGCAGGCAACTGTAACGTTGGCAGGGTTTTGGAAAGTTCCAAATAGAATATCCCAAATAGGGAAGTCAGAGAAGTTATCATAGTGACGGCCTCGCTCATGGTGGATGCGGTGCATTTCTGGGCGTTGAAAGAAGTAGCCGATAAATTGAGGTGTCTTGATGTTCATGTGATAAAACATTTCACCAAGAGCAGTGTAAATAGTAACCCAGCCAGCGCCGTCTAGGTTTAAGCCAAGCAGAAAATAGCTGATTGAGGAAACGATGATAGAGTCTAGGATAAGCTCTGCCGGGTGTTTGAAGAAAGATGTGATTGTCTCAATCCGGCTAGGGCTATGGTGCAGTTGGTGGCAAAGAAGCCAAAGAAAATTATTATCATGGCGTAGTCGGTGCCACCAGTAGAAGACAAACGTGATAATGAAGTAAGAGATAAACCCACTGAGGTAGGGAGGAAGATGGGATATATTGAAGAGACTTATTCGTGTGAGCCACTTGTCCCAAGTAACACCAGCGAGAAGGACAATGCCAATTTGGATAATATTTACAGTTAAAACACGTGGCCACCAACCTTTCACGGCAGGTAGTTCTTGATCAGGGATCAACCTCTCTAAAAGCATAAGACACAGACCACAAACGATCACAATGGCAATGTAAAGCACAAGAGACCTCCATAACGGTGGTTAGTTGCAGCCTCTTTGTTAGATTTTTTTGCGTCTTTGTCAAGCTAAGTTGTAGGTTTTGTCTTTGATGGTGATGCTAAATGAACCCGGCTTAGTCTTTGCGAGTACCACCGGAGCAATCCATGTCTATTTGATCTGTTATGAATCCTCCTATTGCAGAGCAGAGGTCATAGATAGCTGTAAAGAAATCAGAATTATCTACT
>CALBMD010000526.1 GCA_937896265.1 uncultured Pseudomonadota bacterium | reverse complement strand
GCTAGGAGGTATAGAGTTGATTAAAGAGCTGCGCGGTAGTTTGAAAATGAATGTCCCTGTTTTTGTCATGTCAGGAGCTAAAGACATTATGATTAAAGATGCAGTAGCAGCTGGTGCTAGTCATATTTTTAAGAAACCAGTAAATCGGGAAGAGTTGACTAGCCAAGTTAAGACCTTACTAAATATTGCTTAATTTCTCTTTTTCTCGTTTTCTAAACGGTTCATTAATTCTTTTACTGGCTCTCTCAGATAGTAAATACAACAACCAAAAAATACAGCGTTGACAATTAGCATGCCAAACATCTTAAACTGTACCCAGCTATCTGTATCTAGACGATAAGCAATAAACAGATTTAAAGCGCTGACGCCTAGAAGATAGCAGACCATGGCATAGTTAACGCGGCGTAGCATCTTTTGTGGTACCTTCATTCCAGCCAAGTCAACTAAAAGCCTCTCTGTTAGAGTTTTTTGGCCAATAAAAGCGCTTATTAAAAAAGCTATCGCTACAATGCTATTAACGATGGTTGTCTTCCATTTGATGATTTGTTCATTGCGAAACACAACAGTTGCAGCACCAAGAATCAAGATCACTACCCAGGTAATGATTTGCATACGGTTTAACTTCACCTTGAGAGCTGTAGCAGTGAGAACAAAAAGGGTGTAGAAAGCCATCATGATAATAGTAGGTAAAATAAGATCGCGTTCATAATAATAGCTGATCAAAAAGCCTGCAATTGGTGCAAGTTCAAGGATTTTTACTAGATTTTGTGGGTTCATAACACCAGTCTCTTAATTTAAAAGGAAATGTGGGAGCTTTGCCAGGCTAACGCTAATGTAGCGTAGCGCTAACAGTAGGAAAATTCAAGCACATTGGTTTGCTGTTTGCTAAGGCCTATACTGAATTTAGATCTTGGGTCTAAATTTTTCAAGAGTTGCTAGAGAGAGGGTGCTAGGCCAGAGAGCTATACATATTTCGAAAAAGAAAATTTGCTGGGAAGGATAGATGGAAAGCGTACTTTTAATTATTGAAGAGGACAAAGGTCACTCAGATTTGATCGTGCAGTGTTTGATAAAGGATCATTACTATGTGAGCTGTACTTTCACAGCGCAAGAAGGTCTTGATTCAGTCTACCGCCGCTATCCTCATCTTATCATCATGGATTTAAACCTATCTCTAATGAATGGTATTGAGGTTATTCGCAAGCTAAAAAGTGATTTTGAAACAAGGACAATTCCCATTATTGCTATTAGCTCTGATCCAAAGTTAAGAGAAGCAGCCTTGCAAGCAGGAGCCCATGCCTTTCTGGGCAAGCCTATTGAGGAAGATGAGTTGCGTGCTGCGATAGCAAGTGTCCTGAGGCGTAAGCTAAAGGTACTTTTTGTTGACGATGATGTTGATATCTTAGAACTCTTGCATAGATCTTTTGAGAAAAAGTACGATATCTTGACTAGCCAAGATGCAGAAGATGCTTATCAAACTTATCTAAAAGAGGATCTTAATCTTATTGTGACTGATATTGCTATGTCGGAATTAACAGATGGTATAAAGCTCATCAAGCAGATTCGTAAAAATGATGCTCGGACACCAATTGTTGTAACCTCAGGAATCTGTGCTGATCAGCTCAAAAATTGCATGCAAAATGGCGCTGATAATATCATGGAAAAACCATTTGATGTTTTTGATCTCGGCTATACAATCCAAAAGGTGCTAAAAGCACATTTTCCTCTTTCTTTTGAGCAAAAAAAGCCCTAAATGTCTTTATCGCCATTTATTGAAATTGGAAAAATATATAGTTACCGCCTCTTTGATATTGGCAAAGAAATTGATCTTTCTTTGGCCAAAGTTATCTTAGAAAAAAATTCTCGTGTACAGCCATTCAAACTCAGGCGCAATAAGCGTTCATTGGTTATTGCTGAAAAGCCAGTAGTGATATCTCTTACGCCTTGGCCTTGCGATATTCTTGGTGAAACCTATGAGGTGCAGACCAAAGCTACTTTATGGAGCTTTGGTGCTATGTCTGTGCAGTTTGCTATGGATATCAAACCAGGGCCTATCGAAAAGCTTATTGATGTCTCTGTCTACCTTGAAAACGATCAGGACTTTCATCTTGAAGCCGTCAAGCGGGCTCAGATGCTTGTTGATGCTCTTTCTGATGCCATTGAACACCCAAAGCTTTGGGAGGATTATGAGGATTATGTCATCTTTAGTATAGAGAGAGCTCAAGGCCTTTCTAATCTTCTTAAAGATGGGCTGATTTCTGACGATCTGGTTTCACTGGTCTTAGCAGAAAAATCCATGCCTTTTGCAGCCCAGACAAAAGAGGCTTTAGCAAAAAATTTATACCAATACGGACGAGATGACGCTGTGCTTTTGCATTGGAACGGAGCTGTTATTTTTGATTTGAAGGACGCGGAGGATATCGCTGATACTCTGGAGTTTGCGATATCTCAACTCTTAGAATTGCGTTACTATGACACTCTTCTTGATGGTCAGTTACAGACGCTTTATCGTCGGATTGAGCGCTCAGAGGCCAATATCTTTCGTAATCCTTACCGTGAATTGGCGCAAAAGGCGGCTGTAGAGTATATCGATACAAGCGAGATTGTAGACAGAGTAAACAACTCTCTTAAGATTATTGGCGACTTTTATTACGCCAATATTTATAGAGCAGCGACTCAATGTTTTCGTATCCGCGATTGGCGGGCTAGCGTTGACTTTAAACTCAATCACCTAGCAGAGGTTTGTAAGCTGTTTCAAGGTGAGGTCTATGAACGGCGGAATTTGATTATGGAAGGGATTATAGTTATTTTGATTGCGATTGAACTCATCCCATTGGCACTTCGTTTATTTTAGAATTGACATCTTAAGCTCAAAAAAATATTGTAACAAATCGTTGCACCCGTAGCTCAGTTGAATAGAGCATCGCGCTTCGAACGCGAGGGTCGGAGGTTTGAGTCCTTCCGGGTGCGCCACGAGTTTTTTAGGTGGCATAGAGAGTAGAGAAAAAGCACTTCTTTGGTTGAGGCAAATTTCCGCTTCCAGCTGCGCAGCGTGTTGCGGGCTACCTCAAATGTCTAGACACAAGCGTTGAACTTCAGAGCGAGATCGTACACTTGAGCTTACCTTGCTTAGACAGGTTGGCAACCGAGCGGCTGCGATTAGCGACGTTCCAGCATTGAGATTCTCCCCCAACATCTTAATAGCAAAATTACCCTTTTATCCATTTGTCTTGATTTACCTATTGCCAGGAGCGGGTGAAAGCGTAACAGGCGTAACAAATGTAGGGAGCCACCCTATTAATTTAGGCCCATTGCCCAACTGCCCTTGATTGCCAGATCCCCAGCACTTAACAGCTCCATCCGCAAGTAAGGCACAGGTGTGAGAGCTCCCAGCAGCAATAGCGGTAGCGCCTGAGGTAATAGCAGCTATCCCGGGAGCATTGGTCTTGCTATAGTCCCCATTGCCCAACTGCCCTTGATTGCCAGATCCCCAGCACTTAACAGCTCCATCCGCAAGTAAGGCACAGGTGTGA
>CALBMD010000525.1 GCA_937896265.1 uncultured Pseudomonadota bacterium | reverse complement strand
TCTCCGCGAGCGCGGCGGCCAGTACCATGGGTCACAACCTTAGCTAATATTTCACGCATCTGAGTGACTAGTTCGGGTTTAGCTAGCTCATGTTCAGAAACAATAGGCTCATAAAGGACATGCCCATCACGGTCTTCTATGCGCTTAATAAAATTGGTTTGATTGTCTGGCCCATGCTCATAGAATCGATAAATCTTGCCATCTACAAATGTCTGGAAAATTTTGGCAACTTCATTGGCTGTAACATCGTTTGTTCCCAGTGGAAAAGATAATACTGGATCAACTTGGTTATAAACACCCATTGCAGCAACTAGCTTCTTGAGAAAATAAAGGCCTAGGCCTAGTCGGAAATCATGATGTTGAAAATACCTATATGTGAAATAGGGGTTTTCATCCTGCATCACCTTTTGAAAGCGCTCTTCAACATCCTTTGCCAGCTGCTTAACAATACTTGCTGGTACCATACTGGAGATCTTTACTTGATCGACTGTGAGGTGTTTTTCTCCCTCTTTATCTCCCCAAATTTCCATAAAATCAAGAACCGATAAGGGTCTTCCTTTTTGTGGTTCAAGGCTATGTCCAGCATGGCTAACTAGGTTTTGTTCTGCGGGCAAGAGGAAGTAGTAGCCGAGTTCTGGTCGCATACCGGGGTGCATTAGAACGCGAAATCGAGACAAAATTTGTGAGAGTGCTGGATTTTCAAAAGTCTCTTCTGCTCCTTGCAGCGAAACAGCTGCTTCAATCGCAGCCCAGTCTGTCGCTAATTGATCGTAAACCTTTAGATAGCGAGTGTAGTTATTCATCACTAATTCAAGGCGTAAAGCGATCTCGTTTTCAGGCATAAAATCTTTAGTTGGTGATGTTCTCATCAGTTCATCGGCGATACCTAGATAACCTTGCCCCCACCAAAGATGCTTCATATTTTCCAAAAGGCTTTGCTGTCCAGCAAAGATGAGATCAGGTGTAAGGTCAGCAACAGCATTTTGTAGCTGCAGTTCTTTAATTCCATCTGTATTGAGAGTCACGCCGATTTCTTTAGAAACCCGGTAGTGATAATCGGCTTGAGCTTCACCAGGTTTCGGTGCTAAGTCGAATTTAGCCATTACTTCCATAAATTGATCGTAGTTGAGCTTTTCAAGCAGGCGATATCCAAGGTTAACTGAGGCTAAGTTCTCAGACAATATTCCAGACCAAAGCATAGAAGTATTGGCATAGGGACTAATATGGTCAGGCCGCGGAAAATAGAACTTTCCTTGATATGGAAAAAGCTGACGGCTATTATCATTTCTATCAAGGATAGACCAACCCATTTGTAAACCAGCAAAATATGCAACGGTCTTAAATACAGACCCAGGCTGTCTTTTGGCATACATAGCGCGATTAAAGCCTAGGGTGTCAAAGCCAGAAACAACAGCTCGAACCTCACCTTTTACAAGGGATATAAGACCACCTGAGACTTCAGGTCTTTTTTGTAGTTCAAGGATAGCAGTATTATTTTGTTTGTCATAAGACATGACTTGGGTGAAAAGAATGTCACCGACGCGAATATTTTTTCGAATCTCATCAAGGTGATAGGCTTCTCCATTGCCGGTTGGTAGGTTTAATAGCTTGGCATAGCGCATAAGAGATTCGTAGGGGATGGTACCTTCTGGCAAGCCAAAAGTAATGCGGAGTTGCCATTTCTTCTGAGGAAGATCTTCAATAGCAATAATTTTTCCATATTCAAAAGAATCAACTTCTAGATCTCGTCTTGGTCGGTAGCTGGCAGCAGGCTCTACCTTAAAACCACTTAGGATAGTTTCGATGCGTGATAGGTTGCGACGCATAGCAAGCTGAGCTGCTTGTTGCATGCCATAGTCTAAAGTTGTGTAAATCTTTAGGCCAGCGATATTAAGATCATTTGGGGATTTTAAATTGAGAGCGTGTAAGACTTCTTCTTTATGGATTTGGTTTTTGATAAGAGTTGCAAGTGAAACCTCAGCTGTGCGGAACTCTCCGCGACTAAAGGGGATGGGGGTGGTAGTAGCTTCATTATACTCTTCTTGTGATACCCAGCCTTGCTCTAACATGCGGCCTAAAACATAGTTTTTACGCTCATCAGCGTGATTAAGAGCTTGATCGCGGGTTGTCTTTGAAAACTTAATAAAGGGGTTATACTTGCCAGGGCCTTTGACTGAGCCTGCTATGAAGGCAGCTTCAATAATATTGAGTTCTGAGACATCTTTATTGAAGTAGTATTTGGCCGCTATCCCTATACCATTACCATTGCCAGCTACATGAAACTGATTGAGATAGAACTCAAGAATTTGCCTTTTTGAGTAAAGCCTTTCCATTTGCAAGGCCTTAATCATTTCGCGAAACTTGCGCACAAAGGAAGCTTCCCAATCATTAATAATATTTTTAACAGTTTGTTGGGTGATAGTTGAGCCCCCACGTCGAAATTTACCGCTTGCTAGCCCTTCCATAGCTGCTTTAAAAATGGCTGTTGGGTCAATTCCTTGGTGGTGATAGAAATTTTTGTCCTCAGCTGCCACAATAGCGTTGATGACATGAGCTGGAATCTCATCTATAGGGATATAGCGTCGGTGTTTAACATCAAAAAAACTACCAATACGGGTTTTTTCATCTAGGTAAAAAATAGATGTCTCTTCTTGGATCCTTGCCAAGATAGTGCTTTTTTCTAGTTCAGAAGGATCACCGTGAAAAACCTCGTAGTAGACGAAAGTGCCAATGCCGGCAGCAAAAAAGAAGCCACATGCTACAAAGAACCATGCAAATTGAAACGAATTTTTGAAAAAATTAAGAATTTTGGTCACCTAGGAACTCCCTACCTATTTTTGCAAGCTAGCTACGGTCTTAGAATACTTGATAGATAATTCTATCTTCTAAACGTAGTGGTGAAATGTCAATCTTGCTCTCAAGACTTGCGCTCTGCTTATTGTTCTGGAATCTATCTTATGCTCTTGAAGCAAAAATTCTATATTCTTTCGCAGATATAGCAGAAAAATCTATCCTTGGGGTAGTTAATATTCGCACTAAGACCTATGTGCGAAAAGATCCCTCTTTAGATCTCTATCAATTCTTCCTAAATGGCAGGGTTCCTCGCGGGGAGTCTACAACTTCACTTGGCTCAGGTGTCATTATTAATAATAGCGGCCAAATCATTACAAACTATCATGTGATAAAAGATGCTAATAAAATTGATGTGCTTTTTGCAAAAAGTAAGAACATTGTCCAGGCAACAGTCTTAGGTGTTGATGTTAAAACTGATCTTGCGCTTTTGCAGGTCAAGAGCAAAGTGCCCTTTGTGCCTTTAGCGATGGGTAATTCAGATCTTTTGCGGCAAGGGGACATTGTGTTAGCCTTTGGCAACCCCTTTGGGTACTCTCATACTTTGACGGGGGGGCTTATATCCGCTAAAGGAAGAGTTTTAGGGGCTGGGCCTTATGATGATTTCTTGCAGACTGATGCTGCGATTCATCCAGGGAACTCAGGAGGGCCTTTGCTTGATGTGCGTGGTCGTGTTGTTGGTATTAATACAGCAGTAAGCCAGCAGGGAGCAGGGATTGGTTTTGCAATCCCTATTAACTTAGCCAAAGCAGTCATTTATGATTTACAGCGCTATGGCAAAGTAATCAGGCCTTGGCTGGGTATTGTGGGCCTTAATGTTTTAACTTCTGAGGATCTAGGTGAACACTCAGATCCTAACGGTATATTTGGTGTCATTGTTTCAAATCTTATCATTGATGGGCCTGCTTATCAGACAGGAATCAAAATCGGTGATCTCATCATGGGGCTGGGTGGGCATAAGGTATATGATCTAAATAGCCTGCAGAAAATGCTTTTTGCTCGCAAACCGATGGAATCTGTCAGTGTTAAGATATATCGGCGTGGTCGAGGGTTTCTGCAGGTTTCTATCAAGCTTGAAGAGATGCCAAAAAACAAGGATTTGCCGCAAGAAGCGGATCTTCTTTAGCGGCGGAAAAATTGCGAAGCCCGTTGGCCTATTGTCTGTAATCCTTGGACTAACACAATCAAAATGATAACTGTTAGAAGCATCATTTGGCTATCAAAGCGTTGATAACCATAGCGAATTGCTAAATCCCCTAGACCCCCTCCGCCTACTGCTCCTGCCATGGCTGAGTAGCCAATTAGATTAATGAGAGTCGTGCAAAAGCAACTGATAATCCCAGGCATGCTTTCAGGTAAGAGAAATCGCCACACAATCTGTGCGGGGCTTGCTCCCATGGCAATGGCAGCTTCTATTAAACCGCTTGGTAGCTCGTGCAAAATACCTTCCACCAAGCGAGCCAAGAAGGGGATGGCGGCAAGAGATAGCGGTACAATAGCAGCGTTAGTGCCGATAGAAGAGCCTACAATAAGTCTTGTTACTGGAATAATAGCTATGAGCAAGATAATAAATGGTACTGAGCGCACAATATTTACTAGAAAGCTAAGGGAGTGATTAAAATAAATCATCTCGTGCAATTTGGGATTAGCTGTCAAAAATAGTAAAATCCCAAGAGGCAGGCCAAAAAGAAGAGCTAGGAGGCCAGAAATTCCGACCATGTAAATGGTTTCAACTGTAGCTTGGCAGAGCATATTAAACAGCATAGGTTATATTTTCACAGCGTATAGGTGTCTTTTTAAGGTGGCTCATTAGCTCTTGAATAT
>CALBMD010000524.1 GCA_937896265.1 uncultured Pseudomonadota bacterium | reverse complement strand
AGATCTACACAGGCGAAGACACTCTTTCCCTACACGACGCTCTTCCGATCTCCCTCCGCTTGATCTTCTCCAGAATGAAAGGAATATAGTAAGTCGGCTGGTCGATCTTCTACGCACGCACGCACCCCTTCAGCACGCTCTCCACGTCGTCCTTCCCCTCAGAAACGTGGACGGTCCCCGGGCAATCGATGAGGTAAATCCTCTTGGTGAGCGTAAGCGTCAACCACACTTTTTACTGAGTGGACAAACACTCTTATGCCAAGCCCTGAACATTAAAGTCACAGAATGGGATAAACGATCCTTCGACCCCCAGGCTCTATGTATTCAAGATATTGGTTATTTCCCTAAAAAGATTACTGTGACACCTAGATTAGGAATTCCTCTTGGACGTGATGAGCATCTACCTTACCGGTTTATCGATGCGGCTTATAGCCGATTTGCTTCACGTGGACGGATGAACTCGAGCGAGGTTGCAACTTGAAGGCACCAGCATTTAAGTTTCATGTCAAACCAGAATGGGCAAACCGGCCTTTACACAAGCTTCTTCCAGCCGCTATGCCCCATTTACCTAAAAAAGATTTGCAGGGTATCCTTGAAGGTGGTGGTGTTTTTGTCAATGGTAATAGAATTGACAAAGGCACACGCCTTGCTAAGGCTGGCGATGACATTTCTGTAATAATATTTGATCCCCAGGCAGTGCTCAAGCGCTATGCCTTGGCTCAAGATGTAATTCTTTATTACAAAGATGATATTTTAGCTGTAGCTAAACCTGCTGGTATTGCTGTGCAGCGCAGCAACAACCCTTTGGCACCTAATATGGAAGATCTGGTAACAGATCTTGGAAGGCGTTTGGGTTTATTTCGCAAGGCAACCCTTTGCCACCGCCTCGATAAGGAGACAAGTGGTGTCTTGCTTTTAGCTACCAACGGAGCACGAACACATGAGCTGATGGAGGCTTTTCACCATCAGCAAGTGGAAAAAACTTACTGGGCTATTTGCCATGGTGTTTCAAGTGACAAAAACTGGCAAACAGCCAACCTTCTTAGCTCCATTAACCAAAGAACAGGCACCGCACGCTCAGTTAAAAATGGGGGCAGGTCAGCTATTACAGAATTTAAACTGCTTGCTCACGATAAGGATCGCGCAATTAGCTTAATCGAATGTCGGCCTAAGACTGGCCGTAGTCACCAGATTCGTATACATCTAAGTGAAGCAGGCTTACCCATTGTCGGAGACAAACGCTATGGCGGCGTTATTCAGAAGGCAGCTATCACCTCAGATTTTCATCTCTTACATGCTAAGACACTAACTGTTACTTTGCAAAAGAGACACCTTGAGTTTACAGCCCCTCTACCACCTCATTTTAGTTGCAACCTACCCATAGACGCGCAACAGCAAGGATAAGGATTTGGGAGAAACTAGCTGCGTGGTTTTCCCAGACCTCACTAGAGCAATCATTGCTATGCCCCATTTGGCTAATTTGGGAAGGACTAACACCGAGATATTCAGCGACTTTAAGCGACCCCTAGCGCCAAATTAAACCAAGCTAATCCTTTCAGTGCTTCCCTCACCAGGATACTGCTTATTATTAGCGCCAGGATAAGAAAACCCATTGATAAAAATACGGCGAGGGGCTGTTGACTTATTCGGATAGCTACCATGAACTAGGTAGGGACTCATAAAAAGAACATCGCCAGGGGAAGTATAAATGGGAAGCTTGGTATCTAAAGGCACTACTTTTTGCAGCTCCTCCTCACTTTGCAAATGATTAAGCTGCAAATCACCTTTTTTATGTGACTTGGGGATATAAAAAATCCCTCCATTCTCAACCGTCATCCCATCTAAAGAAATAATCACCTGTACAAAGCTTCCCTTATTATTGACATCATGCCAATCAGGATCAAAGTCACGTCGATTTTTCACATCTTGGTGCCAAAAAAAACCAACATTATCGGCAGGCAGCTTATAATGCAATTGGTTGATGAGATGATCTGCTTCCTGGCTATCTAGCAGTTGAGAAACCGCTTCTAACATTTTCTGTTGCCTACCAAGCTCTAAGAGAGCTGGCTCAGCGCTTGCTGCCCAAACAATGCGGTGGATAGTCAATTGCCCTTTAATTTCATCAATAACAAATTGCGTGCCTCGATGCATTACCTTGCCTTTTTTCTCAAGCACAAGCTCAGCTGCTTCATCATGCAATCTTTCAGCGCAAGCTATAACTTTCGCTACTTCATCTTCACTAAAAAATTTTGGGCAAACAAGCAAACCTTCCTCAAAAAATGATTGGATTTGCTTGGATGTAAGTATAGCCATGATAACCTCCATAAACCCAGGGGCTGTCTTTGATATTATCAAAATTTGTCTTTAGCTTCAAATTAGGCCCTTTCATTAGAGGCAAAAGCTTGTTTTATATTATCCAATTATTACAACATGATATCTAACTGCACCCCGAAAAAATATTAAAAGGCTTTCAGCCCAATACTAAGGCTATCGTTATTAATAACCCCAATAACCCAACAGGAGCAAAATATGACAATAAAATTCTTGCTGAAATTGTGACAATTGCTCGCAAACGTGGTATCTATATTATTAGCAATGAGGAATATCTAACCTCATACCAAGATTCATTAATCCACATCTATGAACGATCTGTTGTTGTAAATAGTTTATCTAAAATTTATGGCTTCCCAGGCCTTCGCATTGGTTGGTTGGCTACTAAAAATCAGCTTTTGCGAAATAACGCTCTAAACTATAAGCGCTTTGTAACTGTATCAAATTCTTCTTTATGTTCCGCACTAGCAGTGCAGGTATTACAAAACAGGAAAATTTTTGAGGAACGCTATCATCGTTTTTGCAATGATGGCATGAAAATAGCACAAGCTATGCTTAAAGATATGGCGGAACTAGAACTTCTACCGCTTAGTGGTGTACCTTATGTCTACTTAGGCCTCAATCTTGATGTCTCAAGCTATGACTTTGCTAAACGTTTACTTCG
>CALBMD010000523.1 GCA_937896265.1 uncultured Pseudomonadota bacterium | reverse complement strand
TAACCGAGCACCACCGCCGCGCCTAGGTCGGCCAACCGAAAAGGAGAAACCTCATCTCCCTGCTGCAATCCTCATGAGGTCACTAGAGGGGTGATTATGTCAATTGCTATACCAGCAAAAACAAGAGAGACGCAAATAAATAGCCTAGATGGCATTTCATTTATTAGATGGGATGGAGAGTACAAAACTAGCCATAGCAGAGTTGTCGTTGCGTGCGATAAGTATGGACACGAATGGACTTCAACTCCAAATCGCCTTTTGCACGCAGGAAATGGGTGCCCAAGATGCAAGTCAATAAACTCAAGTGAGTCACTAAGATTTGCCCCTGAAGATAGGATACGTCAAATAAACGAAAACAAAAATATCACATTTGTGAGGTGGGGTGGTGAGTATAGGAATCAAAATAGCAAGGCGGTAGTTAGGTGTGTGCACGATGGTTTTGAGTGGAGTTCAAAGGTAACTCATTTAGTGCACAGTGGAACAGGTTGCTCAAAATGCTCTAAGCAATACGTAAGCACAAGAATTGAAAAAGAAGATCAGATTCATAAACTTAAAAACATAAAGTTCATCAGGTGGGAGTCAGAATACAAGACAAATGCAAGCAAAGCTATCATGGAGTGCTTGATTGATGGAAATGTGTGGTCAGTATCAGCATCAAGTCTACTGCTTCAGGGTACTGGGTGCCCAGCTTGCGCCAGGCATGGATTTAACGAATCCAAAAGTGCAGTGCTATATGTCCTTAGATCGGAGTGCGGAACAATGATGAAGGTTGGCATAAGCAATAAAAAACAGCAGAGATTTAAACAGCTTGAAAAACGCACACCGTTCACGTTCACATGCATAGAGTTATTTTATGGAGGTGGCTCATTAATTGCAAAGCTAGAAAAGGCAATTCATTTAATCACAACTCGGGCGGATCTAAAAATATCGTTTGATGGATTTACTGAATGGAGGGTATTTGATCCAAAAATCCACAAGTGGTTAGCTATCATTAACGAAAAAAGTGACCACCTTTACAATATTGACCACAAAGAGATAGCCGCACTAATTTCAGTGTGAATAAATAACGGGGCGAAAGCCCCATTACACCCCCTCCAATCCACTCCACTCGTCGATTCGGTATATGCGAGAAACGCCCCTTGTCATAATATTTATGCGCTCAACCTTGAAGGTGACACTATCAACCGACATTGAGACGCCTTCATTGCTCAAATCAAGCTCATAGCTGAACATTGGCTCAGTTAAGTCAGAATCAGACCAGTGAGACATGATTACCTTCACTGGCTCCTTGATGCGCATGAATGGCGGTATGGTGCGAATGGTTCGCTGCACCAAGTCACCGACAATCGGGCGAGCCATGCTGAAACTTGCCTCAGGCTGCGACTCACCATCAATCTTAGGGTATTGCACCTCGACGTAGCAAGGCTGGTACTCGTTGCCAAGTAGAGTTATTGGATCGTACTGGTTTGCTACCACACGAATTGTCTCAATAGATGAGTGGCTAAACTCGATTGTGTCAAACTCCAGCACAGGAGCCTTTGTCGTCCATATCGTTGCGTTATCTGGCATTATGCCTCCGGTAGCTGCTGGTTCATCACCAAATCAAACAGGCTGCGCTGTGCGAAGAATTCGGAGTTAACCAGATCCTCATGGTCAAACCACCACTGAGGAATAGGAACCTTGCGAGCGATAGCGGTTGCTTGGTAACTGAATACGTTGTGCGCCTCTTGCGTCTGCGAGAAGGTATCAGGTGTTAACTGTAGCGTGTGCAACAGCTTGCCGAACTCTGTATCTATCTCAAGCTGAAACTGGTTGCGGCCCATCGCTAGACCGCTAGCACTCATGCTGTAAAACCAAGTCTGAAACTGAGCGGCTTGGTCTCTGGTCATTCGCCAAGTCAGGTCATATGTCACTGGCGCGTCATTGTTTAGTCGCTTGACGTATCCAGGGCCTCGCAACGGCTGCACAAGCTGGAATGTCTGAGCCTGAGTGCGTGACACTGAAATCAATGGCTTTGGCACTTGGCTTGGATACTGAACTATTGCCATGATGAATCCTCGTTTATTGCTGACATTCTATCACGCATCATTGAGCCTTCCATTTTGTGCCTGTCGATGATGCCAGAGCCCTGCCAACACCTCCGCGCCGCTGGCTGATCTGTTTAGAAATTTCCCCCACAATGATCTCCATCTGCTTACCATCCATTGACGTTTTTGTCTGCACATTCTCGCCAGAGTAGTTGTGAACCTGCACGTTTTGGCTGAATCCACCGCCGCCGATTTGGTCGTTAGGTATGACCTTCCCGCCGTCACCTGGAATCATGAAGTTTTTGCCGCCTGACTGGAATATCTCAGGCTTGCCACCTTCGCCAACTCGGTACATCTTGCCTGCATCTACTGGGCCACCGAACTCGCGAGCGCCACCGTAGTTAACACCAGCAATGCCAGACGCAATCTGCCCGCCAAGAGCCACAGCTTGAGCTATTGCAGGGAAGTTCGCAGGCCACGGCAATGCTGATGCGTTAGCGATTGCAGTCTGAAGTTGCAAAGCTGCGTTGGCAATCGCAAAGCCCTTGCTGATGGCAAACAGTGCCTTGTATGCACCAGACTGCTCACCAGCGAAGGCCCCGGTCAAATCAGCCATGCCACCAAAGAAGTCGGAAGACGCACTCAATATCATTGAGTTTCTAGCAAGCTCAATTGCCGCTCGCTCATCAGCAGCCTGCTTGATGATGTTGTTTTTTGTGGTCTCGAACTCTTGCAGGCTGATTAGCTCAAGGTTGCGATATTCCTCCAGCTTTGCCAGCTTGGCCTGTTCTTCAATGTCAATCTGCTCAAGCGGTGATGCTGCGTCGAAGGCCGCTTGCTTTACAAACCCTTGCGCCTCTTTCTTCTGCGCTTCGAGCCTTCCCTGTTGGGCAATCTGGGCGGTAATTTGCTTCTGCGCAAGAATCTGTTGAGCAAGTAGATCGGAAGAGCGTCG
>CALBMD010000522.1 GCA_937896265.1 uncultured Pseudomonadota bacterium | reverse complement strand
AATAGTTTATTCGGATAACATCAAGAATTACGTCATCTTAGATATCAAGCTCTGTTGCAGAGACTAAATTCTCTTTACTGATGCAATAAAGTTGATATAGTGCTCTAAATTTCCTAAAAATAGGTTTAACAACAATGCGTATTTTCCATAAGCTACTATTATTGCTGGTTTTTGCCAATAATACTTTTCCTAGCATGGCTGTATTAGAGTTTCTTGATGATAAGCCTGGAATTAAGATTTCTGATAAGGCGGAGCTTGTGGATTATGGAGCTACGTTGAGAGCTTTTCAAGCATTTGCTGATGAATTGAACCAGCCTAATAGCAGCGAGTTTTCTCAGGTAAAGAATTCGATAAATGAAATAAAGCTTCTTGAATCAGTTTATGTTTTATCACAAAGGCTAGCTCGTGATATTCCCAAAGGTAGCGGGGTCATTTTTTTAGGACGATCCCCGTTGTGGATTAAACGTTCATTTGATCTCTTCTTCAAGGAAGCTGGCAAATATACGTCGCTTTCTGTCATGTTCTCTGGCACCCCAGGTATGGCACCACGTCCGCAGGAGATTATCACTAAAAAGCAAAATGATAACATTATCACCCAGGATCAGCTCGAATTTTATTTCGAATATCTTGATAAGCTTGACCTTGGAACCTTAGCTCTGAATTCAAATGCAAGCGGTAAGAAAATATACATCGTTGACCATATTTCTTCAGGATTAGGCTTGAATGCATTCTTACAAATCTTAGAAAAATATTTCAAGGCACGAAATGTTGATTGCCCTGACTTAGTCTTTGTTTCCTTCAAAGGTCTTCTAGATTCAAAGTTTCAGATTGGAGCAGGTTTTGAGATACGAATTGACAAAACCAAGGGTAAAACGCTTGTATTTTTGCCTCGCCGTCATTCTGGATATCGCGAATTGTCTATTAGCTTCATGGAGCTTATCACTGTTAAACTGGATCTTCAAAGTCGGCAGAACCCAAAAGAACGGCCTTATATTGATCAGACTGCGATAGTTATAAATTCTAGACTGAACGATTTGGATAGAGGAGATTTTCAAGCTGTCTTTTCAGAGGGTGTTTATTATCCTGCGGCTGCTTGGCATGAGGGCGGTGTCGACCCGATGGGTTCTAATCCACTATTAGTACAACTTTTTTATCCCTTCCTCGAGCAAAAGTTAGAAGCCGTTAAACAAAAACTCGATTATTGCAATGGATGTGGGAAAAAACCTGAAAAACTTTTTCACTGTAATTCTTGCTACCAAGCAACCTATTGCTCGCCTGAGTGCTTGCGGAGTCATGCACAGACACACTATCTGGAATGCCAAGGGAGTGAGATGTTTAAGTACATGCTAAATGCTGCCTATCAAGAAGCGGAGAGAGAGAAACAGGAAGGTTATTAACTAGGAGCGGTGGCAGACGCCACACACTTGCTCTAGTTTAGAAAGCTACTTCTTTGACGACAATGCCCTTCAAATAACCCCCTTCTGGGTGGCTTAGCAAGACGCCATGATCAAAAGCATGATGGTGTTCTGTTAGTACTTTTACCTGCTTGCCAGCGGAAGTTGCAGCTTGACTCACTACACGGTGGAAATCTTCTGAGGGCATGAAAGGTGAACAGGAGAAAGAGAATAATATGCCACCTTTCTTCAATCGCGAAAAACCCAACCGCTGAAGTTCAAGATAGTGGCGGCTTCCCTGGCGTAAGTCATTAGCTTTTTTCACAAATGGCGGCGGGTCCAAGATAATTAGATCAAAAGTTTCTTTGCTATTTTTGAGGTAGTCATAGACATCTTGGCAAAGAATCTCGTGCTTGTCGTCGAAACCATTTTGCTTCGTGTTTTCTTCATTGAGACGACAGGCAGACTCAGAGGTATCTAAACTTACAACACGAGTTGCACCACCGGCTAGGGCATTGATCGAAAAGCCTCCGGTATAAGCAAAGCAATTAAGTACTGAACGGCCAGCGCTTAATCGACGAGCTAAAAATCGCATGTCGCGTTGATCGATGAAAAAGCCTGTCTTTTGCCCTGTTTCGATAGCAACTCCATAAAGCAAGCCATGTTCTTTGATGAAAACTCGCTCGCCAGCTGGGATGCTGCCAGCTAACCAGCCTGAAGTCGAGGGTAGACCTTCAATTTTACGAGCAGCGGCTGTTGATTTTTCATAGATTGCTATGATGCCTAGTTTCCTCGTAAGGAAAGAAACTAGGTGCTCTTTCCTTTGTTCAATGGCTAAAAGGGTAATTTGTATACAAGCAACCTTGTCATAGATATCAATTATCAATCCTGGCAGGCCATCTGCTTCGGCGTTGACTAAGCGATAGGCTGCTTGTTCTAGATCACCTAGCAGGGATTTTTTTTCCTCGTAGGCAGCTGTAAGTCGGTCTTCGATAAAGCTTAGGTAGGAAAATTGGGGATCATAACTTAGCACTCGGCAGGCAATAGTAGCCGAGGGATTTACAAAGCCAAAGGCTAGAAAATCTCCTTTTTCGCCTACAACTTCGCATAGTTCACCTACTTCTGCAGGGGTCATGTTCTTCACAGCACCAGAGAAAATCCAAGGGTGTTTGCGATTGATTAGGGATTCTTTTTCTCGTTTGAGACGTAATTTAGGTATCATATAATATAGATCTCCGATGGATTTATTTGTCTATCACAACCGGGACTACAGTTGAAGACAATAACGCCTTTAACCTATATGGTCGAATCTGTTCGCAAATTAATAGACTGCGGATATTTTTCTTTGAAAGTTACAGGGAAAGATCTTATTCCTAAGACATCACGACCGGTGGTTTTCATTGGTAATCACAGCGGGTGGATGGCCCTAGATGCTATAATATGGTTTTTAGCTACTGATATTCCTTCTGATGAGCCAAATAAAATTCCTTATGCAGTTATAGAAGATGCTTTGCTTGACTTGCCTTTTATGAAAGGAGTGCTAGATCAATTTGCGATCCGCAAGTCGCAGCTAAAAAGGGGAAAGTT
>CALBMD010000521.1 GCA_937896265.1 uncultured Pseudomonadota bacterium | reverse complement strand
GCCTTGGAGATCTTCCTTAAATTTTTATAAAAAGAATTGGCAATTCTATAGATTTATTTTCGTGCAGAAAGGATATTCTGCAACGAAAAATTTTAGATAGAAGAGTACCAAAATCTTTCATAAGCGACACTATAGATAATCCTTTTCATGGGCCTGGGATAAGACAAGTTCCTCTTGAAGCCCCCTATTCATGTAGAAGGGATGGATAGTATTTACATTGAACAGGAAGATTTTAGCTTTGAAACAATCTCTAAATTTAGAGACAAACGTGTTTATTTTACAGGCACCGTTGAAGGCTTTTCAAGGTTGTTTAAGAAAATTATCAATGATTTCAAAGAAAAAGCCAAAAATGATCATCTACAAAAGGGAGAAATTACAAAAATCATTATCGAAATTTTTAACATAAAACAAGCATTCCCCGAACAAATCATCCTGCAACCAATGGATCAGGAGCGCACCCTCCTTTTAGCAAAGCGATACCCAGATAAATGGGTGCAAATTTAAGGTGAGCTGAATCAAGCTATCAGCGCTATATTCATGGTGAGAATAGATTTTTCTTCTGTTTAGCCTTCATCGACGTCTTCACTAGGAAAATCATTGGTTACCATATTGGTCTTACATGCAAATCTAGTGATCTAGTTTTTACTCTCGATCAAGCTCTTATCAATGCTAATATCAAAGATACAGATGGCTTAGCAATCCGCAGTGATAACGGTTCACAAATGACATCTCATATGATGCGAGATTACTGGTTAACTTGCAGTTAAATTTGGATCATGAGTCCAAACAAAAATGCCTTTATCGAATCATTTTTTTCAATCGTCGAGATTGAGTTTATGCAAACAAGATATTTTAGAACATACGGTGATGCCTATGCTCAAACAGTAGAGTTTATTAAGAAATACAATGAGTGTAGGATTCATGGTAGCCTGGGTTTTATTACCCCATTTGCCCTAAATGGCAACACAATAAAGGTTGTTAGAAATGATTTGTCCTTGCTAAAAAGAAGGATGAATGTGACGTTCCAACATTTTAGCGTAGCTGAAGTTTAAGGGGTGTTGCGCTCAACCAAAGCTATAATTTCTTGATACGTAGATCACCGCTACCTGCATTCATGAAAATCGCATAAGGCGCATTTTGAAGTTGATCAAGTTCACAAGCTAGTTTGCCACTACCCGCATTGAAATCTACTCTAATCTTGGATTCCGCAGGGAGGCTAATGTTAGCATTGCCACTACCAGACTTGATGGTAACCGCTCCAGTAGTTGGAACCTTTCGGTAGACTAGATTAATGTCACCACTGCCAACTTTGATATCAACACTACGGATGATCCCGTCAATACTCAGATCTCCGCTTCCTAGCTGACATTTAATCTTTTCAGAATCGACCTTTTGCATCGTCAAATCACCACTACCCAAAACAATTTCAAGACACCCATTGATATTAGAGATATTGATGTTTCCTGAACCATTTTCTGCAATTAAATCTATTTTGGATGGCACTACAACATGAAAATTTACCTGGCAGTCATTGCTCATTAAAGGAGATGAAACTGACTTTTTAGTAACAGAGGCATCGATGACACCACCGTCCTGCCTTATTTCTAGAGCGCAATTTTTGCTCCACTTAATTTTCGTTACCTCAACTTTGGCTTCTGGAGAGGTTTTACCCTCAATAGTGACGGAGCCGTGGCTATTATTTAGCTTCAAGCTTTTGATCTGACCGGCTTTGAAGGTCTTTGTTAGGGTTTCTGCATAGGTACTGATTGCACCAAATGATAGAAATACCCCTACAGCATATGTTATTGTTTTCATAGTTATCTATCTCCAAAAAATACCTTGTTCTATCATAAAATGATCAGGAAGGCGATCCTCGGAATTAATCTGAGCGATAACGCTTTGTCAAGCTCAGTCGCAAATTTCCAGTGGATTGGTTCGGAAACATACCCCGAAAAAGTTGCGAGAATATTCTGCAACTTTTTACAGATGATCGATTTTCCATCTCGCTAAGTCTTGATAAGAATGATAGACCCTCTTTCACGGGTATTTCGATGTCACTAATGACCATATCAAAGGTTTGCCTAAGCTCTAAGAGCAGGAAGACTGCCTAGTTTGGTCAGCTCTAATTGCCAGAATTATTGGGGTATTCGTTGGACTACTTCAATAAAGCTATCTGCTATGGCAGAGGTGAGTAAGCTTTTTATAGCGTCGACAATTATTATTGGTTCGCTGAACATAATCGAGTGGCCGCTCTCTTTTGCAATTATATGAGTGGATTTGCTAGACCTCTGTAGTAAGTCTTCTTGCCATTGTCGCCAAGTGTCTTCTTGCTCTAGGCGTTCTTTACTGAGCCCTGTTCGGTAGCCTCTCGAAATAACCGTCAGAGGTTTCTGAAGCTGACCTGAGGCATACTGCTTTAGCTGGACGAAGCTTTCTTTAAACCCTTTTTGCTCCGCTATCCATGTGCTTGCCTGTTTAAGCGAGGTTGTTGAACGTCGCAGCTGTTCCTGCTGCTCTTTGGTGAAGGCTGCTGGGATTGTCGGTTTTCTATTAAGAATTTCATCGATAGTTATAGGTGGAAGAGGAAATTTCTCCGCTTGGTCATCATGGCATGCATCGACTAAAACTATACTTTGAACTTCGTCTGGAAAAAGCGCTGCAAATAATCGAACCAGGATTCCGCCATAGGAATGCCCGACGATAACATAGGGGCTGTTCACCTTCGCAGAAGCTAGTAAATCATGCAATTCATTGACAATATTGTCCCCTGCGCGCGCAGTGGAACTTTTTTGGCTCCAGCCATACCCTGCTCGATCATAGCTACAGACTCGAGTGCTTTTAGCTAGCTCTTGTTGCACAAGAACCCAGTCGAGGGAATTCCTCCCTAAGCCAGCTTCTAGCAAAACTGTGGGGCTGCCCTCGCCTTGGCAATTAAGATGTAGCGAAAGGGATCCATCGTGGATTGCAAAAATCTTTCCTGGCGCTTTATTAGAAGAAGCGGTGGCAGATTGCGAGACGATACTTAAAAGAATTAAGAAAGAATGAATTAAGAAAGAATAAAGTTTAAACATGCGGGGCATTGTACAAAAACACCCTTGAAATTCCAGCCTTATTTTCCCTTCAATCCTAGCGGCTTCTTTTCGATTACAGGCGCACCACCAGTGAGTTGCTTAGTGCTCTTGATTTAGCTCTGCAAGCGATTTCACTTGGATGCTCTCTTTTTGCTGCGCCAACTAGAGGCGTTGCTAAGTGCAAGATAAATTCTGCATCGTTAGGTTGTCGTTTTTTTTCAAGAGCTCGTGTGAATCTAAAGTTTAATTAAGATGACTTCGTTTGATTGGTGGTTCAAATTATGAAAAATTTCGCATATGCATTCTATATTAGTGGCAGAGATTGCTTTTACTTAAATCCTTGTAAAAATGTCTTAACTTCAGCTTATTATGCGAATTCAGAGAAGAGTTATAAATCTTTGAAGAGATTTTATAATCATACGTGTGATATTCCGCTCTTGGTTTTTTAGATCCGCAGCGTTATGAATAATTGTCAGGGTGTCTTAAACTTCGGTAAGTATATGATAAAACACAGCAGGTTGCTGCAACTTTGATACATCAATTTTGGGCAGGGATGTCTGCTAGAAAGCGGAAAACTTTTGATATTAACTGATAATCAGCGAGTAGCACCAGTTAGTCTCACTGTTGTTTCTCTTATCTCAATTTTTATCTTTCCAACAATTTGTACTGATATTTTTATCCCTGCTTTTTTTAATATTCAAGAGCATTATTTGATTGGGGAAACCGTTGTTGCAATAAATAGCGCTTATCTTCTTGGTCTAGGAATTGGATCTATAATTTTTGGCATACTTCTTGATCTTGGAAAACACTCTATATCTTTACATATTGGAAGTTTTTTCTTCATTATTACAGGGTTTTTTATATATTTTTTTGGTTTATCCTTCGAGAAGTTACTTATCTTGCGATTGATCCAAGGGTTTTTTGGCTCAGTATGTGTAATTTCAGTTCCCCCTTTGATTGTTAAATTTAGTTCTCTCGAAGGTGGTCACAGATCAATCAGTCTCCTAAATGCTTTCGCTTCTATCGCTCTTATAGCAGCGCCACTTATATCTCAATTTATTATTAAGATTGGGGTATGGTCCGACATCTTATTATTTTGCTCATTGGGACATTTTCTTTTATGGATTCCACTTTTACTTCTCCATCGAAAATCTTTTTCACCTGAATGTGCAGTATCACAAAAGTTTTCGCTTTCTAAATATTTATTTTTAGTTCGAAGCAGTGATCATACTTTGCTGCTTGCTATTACTTGTCTGGCTTATGCAGCTTTTGTTATCTTCTTAGCATTTCTTCCTTTCATCCTGAATAATGTGGGGACAGAGAACTTACCGTTGTTACAGTCCATATTGATGCTATCTCATTTTTTGGGATCAATTAGTAATTTTTATTTGGCAAATAAAATTGGTTCTGCATCTAGTTTTCGGTTCGGAAGGCGTTTTTTACTAATGGGAAGTCTCGCTATTGTTGCAGGCCTAACTTTAGATCAAATAATGATCATATTTTTAGGGTTGATTGCGATTTATTTTAGTCTTGCTTATGTTTTGTCTTATTTGACAAGCTTACGTTTACAGAGATTTAGCGCTGTAAGCGGTGCTTCATATTCATTTGGTCTAATCGTTAGATATTTGATTAGCGCGGCGTTAATTCAAAGTATCAGTGTTGTCAGTTCGCATCATGTGGGAATTAGCGCGATAATTATTTCACTTGGACTCCTCTCTTTTTGCTGGATTGCCTCAAATTTTGTATTGGACGCTAAAGCTAGTTGATCTTCAATTAAAGTTCAGGATCATCATCAAGATCTTCGATATCCTCATTAATCTTGCTTGCTGGAATGCTTTTATCACTAGAAATCGGTTCTGCTTTCGGTGCTTTGGTAGGTTGCTTGAGCATATCTTTCTGCACAGCTTGCAGCTGCTCAGGGCTCCATGTTGCAACAGCTTTTTGCGCGAAATGTTTTGTTTTAAGGTCAGGGTCTTGGGCTGCTGCTAAAACGAACACTCTATTAGCTTGGCTAGGGTGTTGAGCTAAGGTTTTTAGTATTTCAAGACGGGTTTCCGGGTCAACTAGAGGCATTGCTAAGCGCAAGATAAAATGATCCTGCGGTGTTGATTTGAGTTCAAAGCGCATAAAAAATCGCGTGAGTAATCCCTTATTTGCATCGCCAAGGGCCTTTTGTAAATGATTTAAGCTCGGATTTTGGCCAAACTCTGCTAGGCCAAGGAGAGCCTGCATGCGGACCCAGAGCTTGCTATCATCCAATGCATCCCAAAGAATGACACTGCTTTGTGTGTATCGCCCGGTGCGAACTTCCATCACTGTTTTATATCGTTGCCAAGGGTATTTGCTCTTAAGCCCTGTGCGCCAATTATTTTCTTCTGCAGCATTCCAGATGCGTCCCAATTCTTTGGTTGATGGAGCAAGGTTTTGTAGGTCAGCATAGAGTTTGATCACAGGGCGTGTGACTGCTTTGTCCTCCAACCCTGTTTCTTTAATGCTTTTATGCTCTTATACAGCATGAGTACTAGGAGAGGCAGCAACGGCATGCTTAGCTGCTGTCATATGTGTCACTTTTTTAAGAGTCGAGGCCACCTGGGTCTTAGGAGTCGAGGCCACCTGGGTCTTAGGAGTCGAAGCCACTGCTGCAATCAGCGGCGCCTTTGGGCTCTTAGCTGGTAATGCTGGTAGAAGCTGGGGCGTTGGAAACATAAAATCAAGGATACTGTCTTGGAAAAGCACACCTCCGATCACGAGGCTCATCGTGATCAAGCTAAAAATAGCAAGAGAAGCCCAATTCTTATTTGAATAGCTGTGCTCTTGCGCAACTTCAGAAGGTGCTGCTCTTGAGACAACAATCATCTCTGGATCAGCAGCTGCACTTAACGGTTGGTCAGGAACAAAAAGACTGTGCTCTGGCATAGAGTGCAGGGCACTAACGCGACTTTGCTGTAGCTCGATATTCGGGATAGGAAGAGGTTTTTTCCCTTGGCTGCCAGAAACGGTTGTCTTAGCCAAGCTAACAAAATCGGGAAAGTTATTGTTTGAAAGGCCTGTCGAGGTCTTTGGCAGCGGCGGAATGCTCGGTGACTTAGTCGAAGATACATTGGTTGGGGGGCTAGAAACTACCTTTGTGGCGTCGTCTCGGTCAGAACTTGCCAGATTGAACTTAAAATTAATGTTCGAAAACTCAGAGTCACCCATGGTAAGGTCCTTAAAAAACGGTCTTACACTTGAGGTATTCGACTATTGGGGCGAAATCTTTAGTTTCTGACAAATTTTAATTTAAAATTAAGCTCGGATAGGGTAAAAAGAACAATCCTTGCTTTAGTTTGACACGATTACATCTCCAATTTTTGATGAGTAGCATCGCAAACTATAAGCATTTGATATCGCTTAAATCACCAAAACATTCCAAAGGTTAAGGCAAAAAATGGTAAAAAAGTATGATCTTCGCGACTACCGAAATATCGGGATTTCAGCTCACATTGACTCTGGGAAAACCACCCTTACCGAACGAATCCTCTACTATACTGGCATGATTCATAAGATTGAAGAGGTGCGAGGTGGTGGCGATGGAGCCAAGATGGACCATATGGAGCTGGAAAAAGAGCGTGGGATCACGATTACTTCCGCTGCTGTAACCGTCGAATGGCAAAATAGAAATTTAATTCAAATCATCGACACCCCAGGTCACGTGGACTTCACTGTTGAAGTAGAGCGTTCTCTTAGGGTTCTTGATGGTGCGGTTTTAGTTCTTTGCGGTTCTTCTGGTGTACAGTCTCAGTCAATCACTGTTGACCGTCAGATGAAGCGCTACAATGTACCTTGTGTCGCTTTTATCAATAAACTTGACCGTGCTGGCGCTGATTCTATGAATGTTATCAGCCAGTTACGTGAAAAGCTTGGTCACAACGCTATTCCTTTGCAGATGCAAATGGGTCACGAGGACCAATTTAAGGGTATTATTGACCTCCTAAAGATGAAGGCTTTCTATTTTGACGGCGGCAACGGAGAAAAGATCCGCGAGGAAGAGATTCCTGCTGAATATCAAGATAAAGCTCAAGAGTTGCATCATCAAATGCTTGATGCATTCTCGATGTTCTCAGATGAGATGATGGAACTCATGCTTGAGGAAAAAGAAGTACCGTTGGACCTTCTAATGAAAACTATCCGTGCTGCAACTGTTGCACGTAAAGCAACCCCTGTATTCATGGGTTCAGCCTTCAAAAATAAAGGTGTGCAACTTTTAATCGATGGTGTTTGCCAATATTTACCAAGCCCACTTGATCGTCGTTACTATGCTATCGACAATAAAAAAGTTAGCTCAGCTGAAGGTGCGGATAACAAAGACGCACTTATTGAAGTTTTCCCTGATCCTAGCAAGCCGATGGTTGCTATGGCCTTTAAGATCACTGAAGAGCAATTTGGTCAGTTAACCTATACTCGTATTTATCAAGGAACTATGAAGAAAGGTGACTCTTTCTACAATCCAAGGATGAAAAAGAGCCAAAGAGTCGGTCGCTTGGTGCAAATGTTTGCCAATGACCGCAAAGATATCGATGAAGCCAGAGCTGGCGATATTGTCGCAATGGTTGGTGTTGACTGTGCTTCTGGGGATTCATACTGCGATGAGTCAGTGAGCTTATCGATGGAAAGCATGTTCGTACCAGAGCCTGTTATTGAACTTGCTATTAAGCCAGCAAAGCAAGAAGATTTAGTGAAGGTTTCAAAAGCACTTAACCGCTTCATGAAAGAAGATCCAACATTTAGAGTTTATGTTGATGAAGAGTCAAACGAAACCATTATGCGTGGTATGGGTGAATTGCATCTTGAGATTTACACTCAAAGGATTCAACGCGAGTACAAAGCAAACGTTGTTATCGGTCAACCGAAGGTAAATTACCGCGAGTCGCCAACATTGCGTGCACCATTTAACTATAAGCACAAAAAGCAAACTGGTGGTTCTGGTCAATACGCGCATGTTATTGGTTCATTAAGCCCAGCTCCAGAAGGCGTTACCGAAAACTTTACCTTTAGTAACAATATTGTCGGCGGTACGATTCCAAAAGAATACATTCCAGGTTGCGAAAAAGGTTTCCGCGAGTCTATGGACAAAGGTCCTTTAGCTGGATTCCAGGTAATCAATGTCCAAATCGATCTCGACGAAGGTACTTTCCACCCTGTCGACTCTTCAGAAATGGCCTTCAAGATCGCTTCGCGAGCTGCCTTTAAGCAGGCGTTCTTAGAAGCAAAACCAGTGATTCTTGAGCCGATTATGAACGTCGAAGTAGAGACTCCTTCAGAGTTTCAAGGTCCTGTACAAGGTGATCTATCTTCACGACGTGGCTTCCTAAGCGGTAGCGATATGCGTGATAACTATGTAGTTATTCGTTGTGAAGTACCTTTGGCAGAGATGTTTGGCTATTCAACTGATTTGCGCTCGATGACTCAAGGTAAAGCAGGGTTTGCAATGGAATTTGCTAAGTATCGCCCAGTGCCAAATTCGATTCAAGAGCAGTTAGTTGCTAAGTTCAGAGAAGAGCAAGCTAAGGGAAATAAGGGCTAAGCTTTGTAGAAATAAGGTTTCTGGGAGGCTATCTGCAAAGTTTCCTCCCAAACCTCCGTCTTACTTCATGAAGCAAAGATTGCCTAACAGCCTTCATTGCCCCCTTCTCTAAGCTGCCGATAAGTTTTATAGATAGTCGCTGGCGAGGGAGGGGACATGGAACCAGTTTCAAAAAAGCCTGTTTTAAGGCTCATACGCTGCGATAATTCGCCACCGCCTCCATCGCGGGGTCGTTCCAATCTCTTAGTTATTCAGCTTGGCTTATTAGCTGATCAGCTTGAAGCTGAAATTGAACACATATGCGGCCCTAATCCTTGAGTCGGGGGTTGTCATTTCTTTTTCTTCTTTCACTTTTGGTTTAGATCTACTGCTGCTTGGTGTTTGCTTTCAGAGTCTTTTGAAAGAGCCGCGTAACCCCTTAGTGCTTTTGCATTGGTGCTTGTTAGTGCTGCTTATCCCTATTTTGGGAGCTTTATTGTACTTAGTTTTCGGTGAATCACGGATTCGTAACAAAGCGCTGCGCAAGTGGATGCTTGCAGAGAACTATAAGCTTGATCCAGAGATTGATATAGTAGGCCATCAGCGTGTCCAAGGCTTGATACGAGATGTCGAGCGTATTAATCAGTATTGGTCAACGACAGCAGAACGGGTAGACATTATTGCTGATCCTGTCGCTGCTTACCAGGTGTTGCTTGAAGCCATACGTTCAGCAAAACGAACTATCATGGTTGAGTATTATATGATTCGCAATGATAGAGTTGGCAATCGTGTGCTTGAAGAATTGACAAAGAAAGCGCAGCAGGGAGTTAAGGTCTTTTTGCTATTTGATTACCTTGGATCATGGACTATCAACAAATATCGAATTGCTAATTTGAAGGCTGCTGGTGGTGTTGCTGCTAGTTTTGCGCCATTTCAACTTATATTTCGCATGGTGAGCCCAAACCTTCGCAATCATCGTAAACTAGTGATTGTCGATAGCTCTTTAGCTATTACAGGTAGCGCTAATGTTGGCAATAATTACTTTGGTCGCCGTTATAGCAAGCAAAACCGCGATTATTTAGTGATTGTTGAAGGAAAAATTGTGGAGCATCTAGAACAGGTGTTTTATCATGATTGGCGTTTTTCTACCGATCATCCACTACCTAAGAGAGAGTTAAGCTTAGTTAAGATATCTGGTACCAATTCTGTACCACTGCAGGTTATCGATAGCGGCCCCCATACTCTATTTGAGAATCTACATGAGAGCGTGCTGCATCTTCTGTCTGTTGCTCAGCATAATATCCGCATTGCTAGCCCTTACCTGGCGCCAAGCGAGCCTGTTTTATATGCTCTGCGTCTAGCAGTTAGACGAGGGGTGCGTGTTGAAATCATGATTCCTCGCAAATCAGATTCGGCTTTTTTGGATATTGTTGGGCGTTCGTTTGCTAGAGAATTAGCAGATGTTGGAGCTTCAATTTATATCTATGAAGAAAACTTTCTGCATTCCAAGATGATCATCGTTGATGACCGTTATATCCTTTTAGGGTCAGCGAATATGGATTGTCGCAGTTTCAGGCTGAATTTTGAGTTGTCGCTTATTGTGGATAGCGAAAGAGTAGCAAAACGTGCCAATGAAATTTTTAATCACGATTATAAGTTTTGTGGCGTTCTGGACGATCCTTCACAGGGGTGGCGGATGTTAGAAAATTTAAGCAGGATTTTTTCCCCTCAACTTTAGGAAATATCGTGGACTATGTGAAGAAAAGTCTTTTGAATTTCATGCGCCTTCGTGGTGTAAAAAATCAGAATCGGTTTTTTTCGCATCAGACTAATCAAGGCCTTAAGTCATTACCAGCTTCTTTCTCTTTAGCAACATGGAATTCCTTTAAAGGATTAGGTGGTGCCAGCTTTTTTGTTGATTTGACAGAAGCTATTGCCACCTTTGATCTTCTTTGCTTGCAAGAGGTGGTCTTAGCAGAAGATAAAACATGGAATCAACAGCTTTTGCAATCAAGTTTTGTCTATGGTTCAATGTATAAGCGATCAGATGGATGCTATGATGGCGTGATGACTATCTGTCCAGTAGAGGTTAGGCGGGTTAAACTAATTCCTAGTTTAGCAACCGAGCTTTTTCCTCGAACAAAAAAAGTGGCTATATTTTCAGTTTATCCTATTTATGATGGACGAGAGCTGGGCGTTTTGAATGTTCATGCGCCGCTTATCCGTACACCGAAATCGTTTGCAGCTGAGCTAGAATACCTAATTGATCAGATCAAAGATCACACAGGACCTTTAATCGTGGCTGGTGATTTTAATACGCTAAGCTCAGTCTATTTGCTGGAGCTGATCCTAAAATTTCAACAAATAGGCGTGAACTATTTGCAAGTTGCAAGAGATCCTCGACCTAAAATGAAGAGGCTTGATCATTTTTTAGTGAGAGATTTGCATGCTTCAGAGGTCGAAGTAGAAGAAGGAGTGAAGAGCTCAGATCATCCTCTGCTTTCTGTTCGCTTGTCTTTTTAAGCTATCCTTGCATTTATTAGCAACCACCAGTTAAAATATTTAAATGAACATTCTAATGCTTTTGCTTTTCATGTTGCCGGCAGCTGTTTTTGCTATAGAGCAAGAGCAGCTTTTTGACTCCACCAGAGCCAATGCCCGTGGACGAACTGGTATTGCCGCTTATGATAGTGATGAAGGTAGCAGGCTGAATCCGGCAACCCTAAAGGAATCAGGCATCACTTATCAGCTAAGACCGTATCAGTTTGATGCCTTTGTGGGTGATCATGTGGTGGCATCAGTTGGCGAGTTGCTTGATGTCTTTTCGAAAAGTGATGTTGATGGTAAAGAACTCCTTAAGACCTTCCGTGACAAGGTTGGTAAGCGCCAGTGGGTAAAACTTCAAGCTGGATTTTTGAATCAACGTTTTGGTGCTCATGAATTTTCGCCTTTTGTTCTGCAAACAGGCTCATTAGTATTGGGAGATCCTCCTAGCCTTGCATGGAAATCAGACACTATTACTGGAGCTTCTTGGTCATCAGCCTTTATGATACGCCCTTCTTTTTATTTGGGTCTTACTGTCAGGCCTTTTTATCGTTGGTACTATAAGGGGGACATTGAGTTCACTGATTTAACACAATTTCTTTCTTCTGATGTCGATATTTCGACTATTGTACCATTAAGATCTGGCTTCGGTCTTGGTGGTGATATTGGTTTAATTTACAGCCATACTAAAGAATTGCGATTGGGCGCTGTTGTGCAAAATATTGGTGATGCGGGTTATTTCCAAGATACTGGTAATGAACCGCCTAATATAAAGCAAAAGATTAACCTTGGTCTTCTCAAGCGTTTTCAACTCTCTCCTCGGTTTACCTTTGATTCCTTTGTAGATTATTTAGATCTCATGAACCGAGATGGTATCAATCTGTTACGTCATCTCAATCTCGGTGGTGAGCTTGGTACTAAGGTTTATGCGCGCGATAGAGATAACGACTTTGGCCTAGTTACGGGGTTGCAAGAAGGCTATCTGTGCTATGGTCTTTTTTTAGATCTCTTCTTTGTTCGCTTTGATTTTGCGAAATATGCTGTTGAATTGGGTGATGAGCCCGGTCAGATTCCTGAAAAAATTTGGACTTTATCAATGCGCTCGACTTTAACGTTTTAGAGGCAAGCCATGAAAACACGATTTGCAGTGCTAGGCTTTGCTGTTGCCAGCTTGCTGGTCAGCTGTGATGGCAACCTCTATGAGAGTGTCGCCAGCAAAGACTCTGATAAATATTATCTTGTTGAGGCAGAGCAGCAGATTTACCGTGGTCTTTATGATCGAGCGGAAGAGTCTCTAGCCAAGGTGAAGAATAAAGGATCTAAAGAGTAT
>CALBMD010000520.1 GCA_937896265.1 uncultured Pseudomonadota bacterium | reverse complement strand
TTCCCTACACGACGCTCTTCCGATCTCTTCATTCTCTTTGTCTTTTTCCTTTGTGACTTCCAAAGGCTTCTCCTAATTCTTTACTAAAAGGTAATTATTAATGATTAAAACTTAAGACCACCTTCACGTGCACCGTCTGCTACAGCAGCAACTCTGCCGTGATAAATGAATCCATTCTTATCAAAAACGACCTTCTCAATCTTGTTGTTCAGACAAGCTTTAGCAACTTCTTGACCAAGCAGCTTGCAGGCTTCTTTATCAGGCCGCTTTGTATACTCTTTGCCAATAGTTCCTACCGCAACCAAAGTTCTATGAGTGCTATCGTCGACAACTTGAATCATCATATGCCGAGCTGATCTAAACACTGTCAAGCGAGGACGCTCCGCAGTGCCAACAATCTTGCTTCGCAGCTTTTTACGATCTCTTAAATCTCTTCTACTTCTCTTTGCGCTATCCATATTCTCTTATCCTAAAAAAGACTTTCATCTTATTTCTTAGCTGACTTACCCACTTTTGTCGCAACAAACTCATCAAAGTAGCGAACTCCTTTACCATGGTATGGCTCAGGCTTACGAAAGCTTCTAATCTCCGCCGCTACTTGACCAACTAACTCTTTATCGCAGCCTTCAACAACTACAACTGGCTCTTTGCCATTTTTATCAACTTCTATCGCGACACCTTTTGGAATCTGATAGTTAATTGGGTTAGAATAGCCCAAAATTAATTGCAATTCATTGCCGTTTTTTGCTGCTCTATAACCAACACCGCGCAAAATAAGCGATTTCTTAAACCCCTCACTAACGCCAGTAACCATGTTTTGCACAAGACTTCTTGTCAAACCGTGATAATTCGAACTAGGTTCATTAGGATTTGCTGGAATAACTCGCAACACGTTATCATCCTGCTCAATTTTCATTGATTGGTGAAGCTTGCGAACCAATTGCCCTTTTTTACCTTTAACGGAAATTTGGCTACCTTCGACAGTTATAGCTACGTCTTTTGGTAGGCTTATTTCTTTTTTTCCAATCCTAGACATATTTCTTCCTAATTATTCCCGATGTTCTTCGATTAATAAATCGAGCACAAATATTCGCCACCAATTTTTAACCGGCGCGCTTCTCTGCACGTCATAATCCCCTGCGATGTCGACAAAAGACCCATCCCAAAACCGTTCTTCACATATGGGATAGCTTCATTCTTTACATAAACACGCTTTCCGGGTCGGCTTTCGCGCTTCAAGCAAGTCAGCGCTGATCTATTACCTTCGCTGAAATCGCTATATTTCAAAGCAATCTTTATTAAACCTTGCTTGTCGTCTTTAACACATTTATAGGCTTTGATATAGCCTTCTTCTTTCAAAAGATGCGTTATAGCAATCTTTTGTTTTGACGCAGGAATCACTACCACTTCACGATTTGCCTTAATCGCGTTGCGTACTCTCGTCAATAAATCAGCAATTGGATCAACTACATTCATTTCTTTACTCCCTTAACTACCATGACGCCTTAGTAACGCCTGGCAGATATCCTTTTAATGCTAATGACCGAAAGCACAAACGACAAAGACCAAACTTTCGATACACTGCGTGCGCTCTTCCACATTTGTTACAGCGCGTGTAATTTCGTGTCGAAAATTTAGCGACTTTATTTGATTTTTCTATCAGTGATTTCCTGGCCACAATCTCTCCTAAGATTTTCTAAAAGGAAAATTAAATACGTCTAACAAAGCCTTAGCTTCATCGTTGGTCCTTGCGCTGGTCACGATTGTAATGCCAAGACCGCGCACTTTGTCTACTTTATCGTAGTCAATCTCAGGAAACACAATCTGCTCTTTAATCCCGAGAGTGTAATTGCCGTTACCATCAAACGCTTTACCGCTAAAACCGCGAAAGTCTCTAATCCTAGGTATTGCGACATTGATCAATCGGTCTAAAAACTCATACATTCGGGCACCGCGCAGCGTCACTGAGCAACCAATAGGCATGCCTTCTCTCAGCTTAAATGCCGCAATGCTTTTCTTTGCTTTTGTCATGATTGGCTTTTGGCCGCTAATCTTTGTTAAATCAGCTACAGCGCCTTCCAGAATCTTAACACTCTGTACAGCCTCACCTTGACCAATATTTACTACCACTTTTTTAAGCTTAGGCACCTGCATTACGTTTTTAAGCTTTAGATCGCTTTGTAACGCCACGATCGAATTTTTGTAGGTTTTCATTAACCTTGGCTCGACACTTGCCACTATATTTCTCCAATTAATCTCTTAATCTAAATACCAAAACAGTAAAGGCTATAACTTTAAAGCACTTCAGGAGCTAAAGACGCGATACGAATGAAACCTTTATTTCGCACTTCTCTCGAGACTGGCCCAAAAATCCTAGTGCCAACTGGCTCCATATCTTTACCTTTAATCAGCACACAAGCATTTTCGTCAAAACGGATCGATGATCCATCTTTTCGAGTAATTGGGAAAGCTGTTCTAACGATTACCGCTTTATGAACAGAACCCTTTTTTACCTTGCTGTTTGCCAAAGCTTCTTTGACTGAAACAACGATAATATCGCCGACACTAGCACTTAGTCTTTTGCTGCCGCCAAGCACCTTAATACACTTAACTGTCTTGGCGCCTGAGTTATCTCCAGCTCGGAGAACTGATTCCATTTGTATCATGTTTTTGCCCTATATCTTCCCATTGATTCACATCAAGTACGACAGAACCTTGCTTATCTTGCGTGTGTTACAATGCGTAACAGTTCATAGCTCTTATGACAACTTCTAGGCTTAGTTGGCACAATTAATACCTCATCGCCCATTTTGCTTTCGTTTTTCTCGTCGTGAAACATGAACTTGGTGGTTTTTTTAACAAACTTACCAACGAGTGGGTGTCTAAGTTTTCTTTCTACAGAAACGACCCTGGTCTTATTCATGCGATCACTAGTGACAACGCCCTTAACACTTCTCTGTGTCTTTTTTTTAGTTTCTTCCATTTTCTCGCTCACGGCTGCCCCTTAATTCGTCTTATTTCGGCTGTTTTCAGTAACTTTTGTCAGGACGCGCGCTAAATTCTTTTTCATCTGCTTTTTCTTGGCACTTGGAATCTTGCCATCTTTATTAAAGATTTGCATATTTGCCATTGCCAATTCTTTACGGATATCTGTTTCAATTTCTCTTAAACGATCCGCGCTGCTTGACCAAATCTCATCTTTAGTTAATTTTTCTAGTTCCATTTTTTAAAACCTTAATAAATCCAAGGATCGTCGTCTTTGACAAGCAACCGTGTTTTAATTGGCAATTTTGCAGCTGCCAATTCCAAAGCGCTAATCGCTAGTGTTTTGTCCACGCCACCGATTTCATATAAGACGCGACCTGGCTGAACCTTAGCGGCGTAATGATCGACAGCACCTTTACCTTTACCCATTCGAACTTCGGCTGGCTTCTTGCTTACAGGTACGTCAGGAAACAACTTAATCCACACCTGCCCGCCTCTTTTGGTTTGGCGAGTCATGGCGATCCTAGCTGCTTCAATCTGGCGAGCAGTAATAGCCCCACCTTCGAGCGCCATTAGACCGAACTGACCGAAAGCCAAATGATTCCCTCTTTGGGCCTCACCGGTGATCCGGCCTTTCTGCATTTTTCTATATTTCATCTTCTTTGGTGACAACATGTCTTAGCGCTCCCTCTTATTTCGGATCACTTAACACCCTAGGCGCTAAGAATCTCTCCATGAAACACCCAAATTTTAATACCAATCAAACCATATGTGGTTAGTGCTTCGGAGAAGCCATAGTCAATGTCCGCTCTTAGGGTATGAAGCGGAACGCGACCTTCGTGATATCTTTCAACACGAGACATATCAGCACCACCCAATCGACCTGAACACTGCACCTTAATGCCTTTAGCACCACCGCGCATCGCACTGGTAATTGCCTTTTTCATCGCACGCCTGAAAGAAACACGTCGCTCTAATTGTTGCTTAATGCTTTCAGCGATGATTTGGCCACGGATATCAGGTTTCTTTACTTCAAAGACGTTAAGAACGGGGTCTTCTTTGCTAATTTTGCAAACCTTAATCAATTCACCCTTAAGGGTTTCAGCGCCCGCACCTTTTTTGCCAATAATAACGCCAGGTCTACTGGAGTAGATATTGACCTTAAGGTTCTTAGCTGCGCGCTCAATTTCGACACGCTCGATACCAGCGCTTGCAAATTTCTTCTCGATATAACCACGAATAGCGAGATCTTGTTTTACTAAACTAGCATAGTTGTGCACACCGTACCAACGCGACGTCCACGTTCTAATAACACCTAGTCGAAACCCAATTGGATGTACCTTCTGTCCCACGTCATTTCCCTTCTTTTTAAAGCTCTTTTAGCTTTACAGTTATGTGCGAAGACCTTTTACGAATTGGCGTTGCCCGGCCTTGCGCTCTTGGAAGGAATCGCTTTAACGTTGGCCCCTCATCGACAAACGCCTCATTTACCACCAAGCTGTCAACATCAACGGTTGCTGACTGTCGCACATTGGCAATTGCCGAATTAATCATCTTCGCAACAATTGGCGCAGCCTTTTTATTGGTAAATCGCAATATGTCCAAAGCATCTTGTACATGCTTTCCACGGACTAAATCTACTACCAACCTTACTTTTCTTGGCGCTATCCGAAGATTCTTTAAATAGCTCTTATACTGCTCTGCCATCTTTAACCCCTAGGCGTTATTTCTTAGCTGATTTCACATGACCCTTGTAGGTTCTCGTTGGAGAGAACTCACCAAGTTTGTGCCCAACCATGTTTTCACTAACAAAAACCGGAACAAATTTTTTGCCATTGTGAACAGCAAACGTCAAACCAACAAAATCTGGGATAATTGTTGATCTTCGGCTCCAAGTCTTAATTGGCTTTTTATCTTCTCTCGCCTTTTCTGCCTTAGCGAGCAAGTATTGATCAAAATAAGGACCTTTTTTAACGGAACGCGCCACGGCGACTCCCCCCTCTACTTCTTCCTATTTTTTATAATAAATCGCTTTGTTCGTTTATTCTTACGAGTCTTGTAGCCTTTTGTTGGCACTGCCCAAGGAGACACTGGGTGTCTACCACCGGAAGTCCTACCCTCACCACCACCATGCGGGTGATCTACAGGGTTCATGGCTACACCACGAACCGTTGGTCGAACGCCAAGCCATCTCTTTTTACCAGCTTTACCAAGCTTAACGTTCTTCTTATCTGCATTGCCCACGACACCAACTGTCGCAATACAAGTCTCAAGAACAACGCGCAACTCACCAGAAGGAAGCTTCAATTGCGCATAACCACCAGTACGACCTGCCAATTGACAGAAAGCACCAGCTGTACGAGCTAACTGTGCGCCTTTACCTGGCTTCATTTCGACGTTGTGAACCATCGTACCAAGAGGCATCTTATTTAACTTAAGAGCATTACCTGGCTTAATATCCGCTGTGTCGGAAGAAACAACCGGGTCACCTTTTTTCAAGCCTTCAGGGCGAATAATATAGCGACGCTCTCCATCTTTATAGAGAATTCTAGCTAGGAATGCCGACCGGTTTGGGTCGTACTCGATATATTCAACCCTACCTGGGACATCAATTTTGTCCCTTTTAAAATCAATAATCCTATAAGCTCGCTTAGCGCCACCACCTTGATGCCGCACCGTGATTCGACCGTAGTTGTTGCGACCACCGTTACGGCGCAGTGATTCTACAAGGCTCTTACAAGGCTCAACCTTGTCAAGCTCAGCGTAGTCCATCACCACCATATTGCGCCGACTTGGCGTCGTGCTTTTATATTGTTTGGTTGCCATATCTTTAATTCCTAGCTGCTAAAAATTCTTTTTTATGCTTCAAAAATCGCTATTTTTTGGTCCTTTTTCAAGGTAACAACCGCTTTTTTTGCATTAGAGCCAAGACTCGTATGCGCACCACGACGCTTAACTTTAGCGCGGGTAATACAGGTATTAACCTTAACAACATCAACCGAAAACAACTTCTCAATCGCAGACTTAACGTCTTGCTTTGTCGCTTTTAGCGCCACTTTGAAGCTGTACTTATTATCCGCTTCTTGCTGTCTGTTGCTTTTTTCTGACAGCATTGGCCGTAATAAAACACTATACGGATTCATTCTGGACCTTTCCTAATCTTTGCTTAATCGACTCAAGCGCATTTTCTGTCAAGATCAACACTTCATGTCGCAAGATATTTTCCGCGTTCATTTCCGCTGGAAGACATACCTGAGCCTTATAAATATTGCTTGCCGAGCGAAGCAGAAAATCATCTCTTCTTTCGTCAGAAATCACAGCGTTGGTCCCACCAGCTATTTGGTGTAAAAAAGAAAAAACTTTCTTTGTGCTGTATTCTGCAACTTGCAAATCATCTACAAGCACTAGCTTTTGGTGCCGAACTTTATCGCTGATAGCAATACGCAAAGCTTGTTTTTTTACTTTTTTGTTCAAATGCTGACGGTAATCTCTTGGTTGAGGTCCATGCAACACAGCTCCACCAGGCATCAAAGGCGAACGACTCGAACCTTGTCTTGCACTGCCGGTACCTTTTTGTCTAAATGGTTTTTTGCCGCCGCCTGAAACAAAAGAGCGGGTCTTGGTAGCGTGGGTTCCCTGTCTTTTATTGGCAAGATAGGCCTTTACAGCAGAGTGAAGCACAGCTTCATTCATCTCTACGGCAAATATATCTTCAGGAAGCTCGACGCTTTTGATTTTTTGACCGCTACTATTAACTACATCCCACTTCATTTTCTTATCCCTTTGACTAAAAAGGCCTATTTCTTGTTCGTCGGCTTAATCTTAAGAAAACCTTCTCTATGCCCAGGCACAGAACCTTTTACCGCGATAATATTTTTTTCTTTATTTACCACGAGAACGCTAAGGTTCTTAATTGTCCTAAGCTCCACGCCGCATTGACCTGGCTGTTTCTTATTCTTAACAACACGACCTGGCGATGTATTGCTACCTAAGGAACCTGGACGACGATGAAATCTAGAACCGTGAGTCATACGACCAATCGTCGATCCCCATCTTTTCACCGCACCCTGATAACCGCGACCTTTTGTAACGCCAGATATATCAACAGATTCAACGCCTTCAAAAAGAGATGCGTCCATCTGAGCGCCCAACTGATAAGTTTCGCTTGGGCCTTTCAACCTGAACTCACAGAAGTGGCTGTAGGTATTCTCAATACCCACTTTACCCAATCGAGAGACGTCAGCTTTTGTTAAGTTCTTCTTAGATTTTAAATAGTAGCCTACCTGCACTGCATCGTAGCCATCTCTATCTTGAGTCAAAATCTTAGTAACTTTTTGATCTTCAACCTTCAAGAGAGTCACGGGAACCATTTTGCCATCACTGGCCAGCATCCGTGTCATGCCCACTTTTGTTACAACTAGACCTTTGTCTTCTTTGTTTGCCATGTTTTTACCTAGTTTAAGTAAATCCTGTTTTACGAATCCAACCCTGCACAATCAAGCTAGGAATAGAGCTTGATTTCGACATCAACACCCGAAGATAAATCGAGCTTCATAAGAGCGTCAATTGTCTGCTGCTTCGCTTCTAAAATATCGAGCACTCTTTTGTGTGTTCTAACTTCAAATTGATCGCGAGATTTTTTGTCGACATGCGGGCTTCTTAGCACGGTGTATCGATTAATGCCGGTAGGCAGAGGAATAGGGCCAGCTACTTTAGCGCCAGTCCGCTTAGCTCTTTCCACGATTTCAGAAGCTGACCTGTCGATTAGTCGGTGGTCATAGCCTCTTAGACGAATTCTTATCTTTTGGTTATCCATACTCGGCGCCTTCTAAAATATTTAACTTCTAACGTTTTCAAAGATAACTTTTTACGAAGCGCTATCTTCGATACACTATTTAACTTAGAATTCGGGTGCAGCAGTAAGTTCAGACACTTACTCACGTATTGCTTAAAAGCGCAAACATTCGTTTAGTCTTTAGATAGCATTGGCCTGACAAAGTTTTATCTCTGGTAGGCATACCGCACTTGAAGAGTTCTGGATTTAACAAATTTTAGGAAAGCTTGTCAATGAAAATGTTGTAAATACGACGCCGCTTCAGATTTCGCACGAAGCAGCAAGCATTAGCGAATCTGGAGATACCTACCACAAACCCAGCGATTAGGAGCAATTTGCATCCAGTCGCCACGCTGCTCTATAACCGTAACGACGCGCCCCTTCGGCAAAGCGCCAATTTGCAAGAAGCCGAGCCCAGGACCTAATCTGACATTAAGCTTACGCGCGGTCACAAGATAAGCAGCAAATAACTTACTAACACCAACAGGCGTAGGAATAAAAGCTTCGCTTGGCAAAACAGTCTCTGGCTGGCTTTTGGTCGTTAAGCTTATTGGTATCTCTTGGGAGGCTTTGCTTGCACTGTTTATGCCGCCTGTACCAAGACAGCTTACTAAACAACAGGCTATAAATGAGGTGATATAACGCAAGTTGAGTGTTTCCTCTTGGTGGGGACGGAGAGACTTGAACTCTCACGCGATTAAGCACTGGATCCTAAATCCAGCGTGTCTACCAATTCCACCACGTCCCCAAGAAGGAGCTATTTAAATGCCACAAACAAAAAAAAGAGTCAAGAAGTAGCACGAGTTGTTGTAAAACTTAGCAAGCAAGAGCCTACCTGGACCCGATCTGACTTCCCAACCATTTGAATTCCTTGAATCTGTTTCCCATTTAAAAAGCTGCCATTGGTTGAGCCTTGGTCTTCAACAAAGATCTCTCCTTGTTCGTTTATCTTCACTTTCAAATGCTGCCTTGAAATCTTCGAGTCTTTATCAAATTTACCAAAACTAGAGGCTCTGCCGATGAAAAAAGGAGTTTTCTCTATATCAAAGGACTCAACGCTGCCGTCCGCATAACTAACAGTTATCGATATTTTCCAAGAAATACGAGATGCCGCCCCAGGAGCTCCCATGACCGTCCCAATGAAGGCGGTCCTTTGTGCAGGGTCTGATTCCATCGAACCTTGAAAAACAGGCGTGGCATTTTTTGTGTTTTGAGCGGTAACGAGCTCAAAAACAAACTGCGTCTGGCCTAAGGTAATAGTATCGCCGCTTTTTAGTAGTAATTTTATGACCTTTTCCCCATTGACATAAGTGCCATTGGAGCTATTCATGTCAAAAATAACGTAGCCTTCTTTAGTCCACTGCAGCTGGCAGTGAGAGGAAGAAACCTCTGGGTCGCTCAGAACGATATCGCCTTTCTCACGACCAAAGATCACAGAAGACTGACCCAATTTATAAGACTCCCCAACCTTAGCTCCTTTCAAAAAGCGCAAAACCCCTCTTAATGCACCATCAACTAAGGTTTTTTCGTCATTCATTCCTTTTCCTTAGGTCACAAACTACAAAAGACTCTGGCCAAAGCCTCGGGCACTTGAATATATTATAGGGTGCAAGCTATTGAGCAGGAAGGCTTTTTGCGCTAGAAAACAAGACTATTTGACACAAGGATAAGGTCTATGAATAAAAGCTCTGAAGATGAGGCTGAAGTTAGTTTTACAGGCTTAATATTAGCGTTTTCTTCAGCAGCCCTGTCTTATTTGGGCCATGAGGTAAGCGAGGGCAGAAAAGCAAAGGTCAATCTTGACTTAGCAAAGCAAAATATTGACTTTGTTAAGCTTCTTAAAACGAAGACAAAAGGCAATCTAACCGAAGACGAAAACCGACTCTTGGACCAAATTCTTACTGATCTAACCTCCCAATATTCTTTAGCAGCAAACTCAAAATAGCTTAAAACAAACTTACCCCTCAAGACAGCGCCAAAGCCACCCGACAAGCGGCAAGACTAGGGGGGTTTCATGGATGTCTCTCGATATAATTTTGGCTGCCAAAAAGCACTGCATCAAGGCCTACAATACGCTCGCAGCTTTGGCAACGAGTCTTTAGAAGTCGAACATGTTGCTTTAGCGCTCTTACGCTCAGATTCCCTAGAAATTCCCGACCAAGCAGCGCTGCAGCAGACACTACGCAACTATCTAAATAACTTACCAAAAACTTTTGGCAACATCTCAGTCGAGTTTGGCAAACGCTTAGACCTTGCCCTTGACGAAGCGGAAGCTAAAGCTCAAAAAACTATCATTGAAGAAAACCTTCTTTGGCAGGCACTAATCAGTCAAAGCGACACTATCAAAAACTTTCAAAAACAAAAGACTAAGGCGCAAGATCCAATTATTACAGAACAAAATGGATCAAAAGCTCAACCGATCAAAGCGGCACCAACGCCAAAAACCAAAAAAGCAGCCACAAACAAAGCGATTAAAATCCCCGAAAAACTCGAGAAGGTTTTGCGAGAGTATACTATCGATCTAAGCGCTTTAGCAGAGAGCTCTGAGCTTGATCCTGTCATTGGCCGTGACCTAGAAACTCGCCGCGTTCTTGAAATCCTAGGCCGCAAAAAGAAAAATAATCCCATCTTAATTGGGCCAGCTGGGGTTGGCAAAACCACCGTTGCCGAGCGCTTAGCGCAAAAAATCGCCCTTGCCGAGGTCCCTGAATCGATGCGCGCTAAAAGAGTGTTAAGCCTCGATCTTTCAGCACTTTTAGCCGGAGCCCGCTACCGCGGCGACTTTGAAGAGCGACTAAAAAATCTCCTGGCCGCTATTCAACTCTCAGATGGCGAAATTATCCTTTTTATCGATGAGATCCACATGCTGGTTGGCGCTGGCGCCAGCGATGGCTCTATCGACGCCGCCAACTTGCTAAAACCTGCCCTAGCGCGTGGTGAGCTACGCTGTCTTGGAGCTACCACCTATGATGAGTACCGTAAGTATATTGAAAAAGATCCGGCTTTAGAACGGAGATTTCAAGCTGTTCATGTCGCCGAACCAAGTCGCGATTTAGCTCTATCAATACTTAGAGGTATAAAAAGCCACTATCAAGTACATCACGGCGTCCAAATTCATGACGACGCGCTTATCAGTGCTGTTGATCTTTCCATTCGGTTTTTGCCATCGCGACAACTCCCGGATAAGGCTATTGATTTATTAGACGAGGCCTGTAGCAAGCTTAGATTACAGATCGATTCTTCACCCCTTGCTTTAGAAGAGCTGGCAAGCCAAATCGAACAGCTTGAGATTGAAAACAAATCTCTTGAAGAGACACTTGCTAATAAGGGAAATCGACTAAAAATCCAAACTCAATTAAAGGAACTTCAAAAAAATCACAAAGAAGTTAATGACATATGGCAAAATCACAAAAGTCTTTTAGAAAAACTTCGCCGCGCCCAAGCTACAGATCAAGAATTGAATGATTTGTTTCAAAGCAGCAAACAAAAAGGCGAGTTTGATCTTGCAGCTCGCCTGCAATTTCAAGAAATTCCAAGCGCCACTAAACAGACCGACGCCTTAGAGGCTGAATTAACTAATCTTGAAAGTAAGCACTCTTTTCTGCGCAAATTTGTAGGAGAAGCAGACATTGCGGAGATCTTGCACAAATGGACAGGCATTCCAGTTGGTAAGCTGCTTAAAGAAGATGTTGCAAAACTTCTTGGTCTTGAAAAACGCTTAAAAACCAGGATATTTGGCCAAAACCAAGCTATCAGCGCTGTGTCCAACGCTCTAAAAAGATCCTATGTTGATATCAATGATCCCAATCGGCCAATCGGTGTCTTCTTGTTCCTTGGCCCAACAGGCGTCGGTAAAACCGAAACCGCGAAAGCTTTAGCTGAGGAACTCTTTTCTAACGAAAACCAAATCTTGCGAATCGATATGTCCGAATTTATGGAACAGCATAGCGTGGCAAGGCTTTTAGGATCGCCCCCGGGCTACATTGGACATGGCGAAGGAGGAGAGTTGACGGAGCCAATCCGCTTAAACCCCTACAAATTAGTGCTTTTTGACGAAATAGAAAAAGCTCATCCTCTTGTACTTGATATCCTGCTGCAGATTTTTGATGATGGCCGCTTAACTGACTCTAAGGGCCAAACCATTAATTTCAAGAACACACTCATCATTATGACTTCAAATATGAAAGTTGAGCGAACAAGCAATCTCTCTCCTGAACAGGCAG
>CALBMD010000519.1 GCA_937896265.1 uncultured Pseudomonadota bacterium | reverse complement strand
TGAGGGTTTGGGAGAAAACTGTGCAGCTGGTTTCTCCCAAGAAGGCTTTTTTTGGCAACCAGTCGCTTGGTTTTCCAGACCTTGCGTTGCTTCTAGTCGTCAAGACAAATTAGCTGCGGTAGTTCTGTCATTTCTACCCAAAAGATAGACGCGTCGATTAGAACTTGTTAATTTACCGCTCTGTGATTAGATGGAGGTATTATGCGAAGTTTCTTAATTAGTTTGGTGCTGTCGGCAGTATCCTGGGCTAACCTTCTTGGAGCAGCGGGGTTTGAAAATGATCTTCTTAAGGCCGCAGGTGAGGGAAATGCTGTTGAAATCGAGCGTATTGTTAATGAGCAGCTGGTCGCCGCACTAATTATGGCTGTGGATGGTGGGCATTTAGAGGCCATTATGTCGCTCGTTAAATTGGGCGCTGACCCTAAAAAAGCAGCGAAAAGTGGAAAGTCAGCCTTACAACTTGCGCGTGAGAAGAATCTCAATGATATTGGTAATGCCTTGGAGGAGTGTCCAATCTGCCTTCAGCCGATGATATTTGAATCCTGTGGCCCTTACGATTCTAAATGCAACTGCACGACAAAAATGCATCGAAGCTGCGCAGAAGGCCTTCATGGTTATGCTACAAAAACTGCAACCTGTCCCACATGCCGAGCAGATATTTTTACTGGAAGGCCTGCAGTAACTCAAGGAGAGCCTTGGGGAATGGCTGTGCACCAGCGGTCTACCCGGACGCAGCAAGCAGCTAACATCCTGGAATATACCGTCTCCCATAATGCAAATCAAAGAATGTTGGTGAATGAAGTTTTTAGGGGGTTTGTCAGGGTTCCAGGTGGAGACTTTTGAAATCCTCTCAATATACTAATGCAAGTTTCAATTTTCTAGTGGGGGATTCCTGGGCCACTTCAGGACTTTAGCCTAGCCCGGAAAAACTCGGTAGTTTTCTCGAAATCACCTTCAACGATTTTAAAAAAATGAGCAAAACCATCAAAAGCTCCGCGCTCTGCAGCACTTTGTAGATTCCAACAGCTATAAGCCAGCTTCTCAGCGCCAAGGGTACCACTCATCTCCCCTAGTTCATGAGAAAGATCTGTTACAGACTTAATTTGGCGTTTTATTACATCTTGTCGTAAGCGATCAAACATTGTCTCACTTTGTTGTAAGAATGCTTTGATCATATCAGCAAGTAGCTTGCCATCCTCATCGATAGAAAAAAGTTCGTCTAAAACACCTCTGTTAATACCTGCAACCAAAAAAGAGTCGTCAACTTTAATCGAAACTTCTGGTTTCTCATTGTTGACTTCTCCCAATTTTTCAAGAACTGTCCGCTTGCGGATGGGCTTGGTGAGAAAGTCATCACAGCCAGCATGGATCATTTTTTTGGCGCTCTCATCAAATGTATTAGCTGTTAATGCAATGATTACCGTATGCTTTTCAAAGCCAAGACCCTGCTCTTCCTCACGAATTTTCTTTGTTGCTTCAAGGCCGTTCATCTCTGGCATGTACATATCCATGAAAATAACATCATGGCGTTTAGCTAAATAACTTTCAACAGCCAAGCGGCCATTATTAGCAAAGTCTACTATACAAGAAGTTTTTTTCAAGTAAGCTTCAATAACAGCTCGGTTGCTTTCAATATCATCAGCCACTAATACTTTTAGCGGTCCTAGCTCTTTTTCTATAGGGGTTTTTAAGATACTTTGATTTTCTAGAGAGCCAGTTAATCTTTTCCATGCTGAAGTAAAATAGTCTATTTTTATTGGTTTAATTAAAACAGTGCTAATCCCTAATAGCTCAGCTTGCTTTACATCCGATTGGCGATGGCCACCAGCTGGGAGCATCAGCATTATTTTTCTACTAATATCTTGAATCTTCTGCGCTGCATCAACAAAGTGAAAGCCATTTTGTTTGTTAAGCTTACAGTCGATAAGGTAAAGATCATAAGATTTAGTTGGTAGGACTTGCAGAGCTTTGTTAGGTTCTGTGAAGATTTCGGCATGCCCGCCTAATTCAGTGATCAAGGATTCTAAATATTTAGCGTCCGAATAAGTTTTAGTTAAAATAAATATGTTCTTATCTTTAAGCATAGTGTTGGAGTTTGTATTGAGATTTTTCTTGCCAAGATAAAGAGGTATTTCAAAGGTAAATACGCTTCCTTTGCCGATATCACTTTCAACCCATATCTCACCATGCATGATTTCGACTAATTTTTTGCAAATAGAAAGACCTAAACCTGTGCCACCAAAACGCCTGTTCATGCTTTGGTCTGCTTGCTTGTAGGCCTCAAAGATATGAGACAGCTTGCCTTGAGGAATACCAATACCATTATCTTTGACGCTTATTCGCAACACATTAGAGATAACTTCAGCGCGAAGGATAACTTCTCCACCTTCTGTGAATTTAACAGCGTTGTTTAAAAGATTCATGACAATTTGCTTCATGCGAGTCTGATCGCCAATTACCATGGAATCTAGATAAGGGATTTTTTCGACAATGACATCAGTTTTTGCTCGTCTTGCTTGCACTGAAATGATATCAATAGCATCAACTAAAATAGTTTCAAGATCAAATTCACGTTCTTCTAGAGTGATTTCTCCAGCTTCAATTTTTGTGATATCTAAAATATCATTTACTAAATCTAATAGCCCTTGCCCAGCTGTTGAAATAGTTGAGAGATAGCGTTGTTGATCCTCGTCAATTTTGCTTTCTTGTAAGACATCCGTCATGCCAATAATAGAATTTAGTGGCGTGCGGATATCATGACTCATACGTGCTAGAAATTGTGTTTTAAAATCAGCTAATTCAAGAGCTTTTTCTTTCTCCATCTGCATAATGGCATTCATTTTTCGCCGTTCGGTTAAATCATGCCCAATAGCTATGAGCTTGAGACCTTGGCTAGTGCTTGAAAAAGAAAAGTTAAGGTAGGCTGGTAATGTTGTTCCATCTTTCCGCTGTAGATCCGTTTCTATTTTTTGAGAGCCATGTTCTTTAATCTTATGAAGGAAGCTCTCAAGAGACTCGATTGGGGAAAAGTTTGAATCTAAGTCAGAGAATTTTTTTTGTAGCATGTCTTCTTTCGCATAACCTAAAGCTTCACAGATAGAAGGATTAGCGTCAAGAATTGACAAATCGTTGCCAGAAATGACCAAGACGAAATCGCTCGAACGTTCCGTGAGAGTTTTGAAGTCAAGCAACTCCTCGTTTTGTAGCCGTAATTGAGTTTTGAGGTTAAATGCTCTAATAGCACCATCGACAGCAATCTTGAATGTCTCTGCATCAACTTTGCCTTTAACAATATAATCTACGGCACCACATTTAAGTGATTCAACAGCAATCTTCTCATCTCCGATGCTTGTAGCCATGATTATAGGTGTCGACTCACTACGGATCCTACCGGATTGGCTGCGTAAAAACTCCAAACCGCTGCCATCAGGGAGTAAATAATCCAAGATAACCAAATCATAAACTTCAGTTTGGAATACTTCTTCAGCCTGGTCCAAAGTTGGCGCAAAAGTAAATTCGAAATTTTGAGCATCTCGAGATTCAAGAAAGGATACATAGCGGCGTTGGTCTGCTACAGAATCTTCGACGATGAGAGTTTTGAGCTTTTTCACGTCTTTATCCTTTGCAACGAGGTAAATTAGATAGCTTGAACCAATACTCACGAATTAGCTTCATCGCAGCAATAAAACTATCGATTTCTGCAGGTTTGGCAATATAGCTGTTTGCACCAGTTTCATAGCATTTGTTAATCAGCACTTCATCATAGGAAGTTGTTAAGACAATGATTGGCATGCGACGTAGGGTTCTTGTTGCCCTTGCTCGTGTTAAAATTTCCACGCCGTCTTCCCCTGGTAGATTAATGTCAAGAAATGTCATTATAGGGTTAACATCATCGCGACTTTTATAAGCACCTTCTCGCAATAGAAAATCCAACGCTTCATCGCCATTATCAAAATGCACAATAGGAGCTGAAAATTCCGCGGATTTTAAAGCGATTTCTATGTTGAGGAAATCTGCCTTTGAATCTTCAATGATAAGAATATAGTCGTTAGGGTTTTGTGTCATCATGACTCTACTCCTAGAGGACTTCTGTTTTCTTTAGAAGGCAAAGTAAAAAAGAAAGTGCTGCCTATGCCTATTTCTGATTCAAGCCAAATTTTTCCTTCATGCTTCTCAATGATTTTTTTTACGATAGTCAAGCCAGCGCCTGTACCACCGCCATATGCATCATGGGTATGTAAGCGTTTGAAGATTGTGAAGATATTATCAAAATGTTTTTGTTTAATCCCGATGCCGTTGTCTTTAACAAAAAACACTCTTCCTTTTTTGGGATCGTCGCTGTAGCCAATCTGGATAATCTTTTCCTCTCGTTCATTATATTTAACACCATTTTCAATGAGGTTTTTAAAAATCTCTCCAACTCTTACCTCATCGCAGACCCATGAAGGAAGAGATTCAACGCCAAGAATTTTAGCGTTTTTTTCCTGAAGATATAAACGTATGCTTTCAATGATGCGACTAACCTTAATGTTGAGAGGTACTAGTTTGACTGCAAGATCAGTTGAACCAATCTTAGAGTAAGTTAAAAGATCAGAAACAAAAAGCTCCATTGCCTTTACTTGCTCTACTAGATCGCGAATTAGAGATTTGCCGTCTTCATTAAAAGAAGACGAGTGATTTTTTACCAAGATATCGCAATAGGTTTGCACCCCCCGTAGCGGTGTTTTAAGATCATGCGAGGCAATATAAGCAAATTGCTCCAGCTCTCTATTAGAGTTGGCTAAATTGATCTCAAGCTTCTTCTGCTCCGTGATATCTCGGAAAAGAAAACATATTTCTCTGGGATGGGGTTGAAAAACGTGGCTATCAAACCAAAAAACCTTACTTCCATATTCATAGCGAGCATTTTCCAAGTGTCGTAAGCCGCCATGAAAGATAACATCGCGATAAATATCCATCTCACCATTAGCCAAAGTGTGCGGGAAAATATCTTGCATTAAAGAGCCTTTGATAGCTTCAGTCTGAATTTTAAAAGTATTTTCGAAGTAGCGATTTGCCTCGGAAAAGGCAATTTCATTGGCTTCACTTAGTACCCAACGTGAGAAGCCAATTGGCATGTTTTCGACAATAGATCTAAAGTTTTTTTCTGAAACTTTAACTGCCTCTTGTAGACTTTTGCGCTCATCAATATCTTGAATTGAGCCTACCATTCGAGATGCCTTACCACTAGCAAGCCTTTGGCAAATTCCTGTACAGTGAAACCATTTATAGGCACCTGATTTTGTTTGAAATCGGCACTCAACATCAAAGTCTCCTTCTCCACGAATATGTTTTAGTGCTACTTTACTTGCTAAATCTCTATCATCAGGGTGAATAAGGTTTATAAAGTTAGTACGGGTGGTTTCTATTTCTCCCGGTTCAATACCAAGTAAGTGATGCAATCTTGGTGACCAATATTGTTTCTCTGAATCAATATTGAACCAATCAACGATACCTACAGAAGATCCTTCGACCGCTAACTCAAAGCGACTAATGGATTCTTTTAATGTTGTTTGTAAGGCAATACGTTCTGATATATCAATGACTGCTACGACAAACATATTTCCCTGTTCGCTTGGGATCATTGAAAGACCTATTTCAATTGGGATAGCTTTGCCATCTCGGTTACGGGCAAAAATCACCTCTCCGCTACCCATCATTAATGTGACACCTGAGTTATAATGAGCTAAGTGATGATCAAAGCGACTTTGAGTCAAAGCGTCTGGTACAATACTTTCTATAGGTTGGCCTATCAAATCTGCTTGATTGTATCCAAACATGTGAGAGGCTTGTTCACTGCCTTGGATAATAATGCCGTTGGCATCAACTAAAAGAAGACAGACTGGAGCTGCATTCACCAAAGTAGATAGCTGGCGTTCTCTAGCGCGAATTTCTTTTTCAAGAGAAAAAGTCTTTGAAATATCGCGAACAACTTCTGAAATACCGACGACTACCCCATTACGGTTGCGGATTTGTGAAAAGGTAGCTGAGGCGTCAAAAACGGTCTTATCTTTTCGAATTCTTTGAGTAATCATTTGTGAGATAGAGGCCCCAATTTTCATTTGGGAAAGAATACTTTCCACCTCAAGTTTTTTTTCAACGGGAAAAAGCTTTAGAACGCTTTGACCTTCTACTTCTTTTTCTGTGTAGCCAAAAATTGTTTCAGCGCCTTTATTCCAAGAGGTGATTATTCCATTCATCGTCATTCCAATGATGGCGTCTTCAGAAGAATCAACGATAGATACAAGTTGTCTAGTCCGTTCTGTAACATCAGCGAAGGTCGAACGCTGCAGATCGCTATATTCGTTAATGAGATAGGAAGCGATTCCAGCATAAATAAAAAAGTGAGCTAGATGCCAATTCCACCATGTAAGGGTCCATATGCGTGTTGGATCAGAGAAGATAGAAGACATAGCCAATGCCAAACAAAAACAAGCAAAAGCGATATTGTTATAGTTTTTAGCTGTTTTAAAAGTGAGGATGAGCTTAAAACCAGTAGCTGCTATAAGAAACAAAAAAAGCATATTTAGGGAGCTAGCAGAGAGATTATAACTTGCAATGATGGTTGAGAGACTAAGATTTGGCGACAGAGTGTAGATTACACCTATGCCAAAAAACAAGAAGGATGTAACTGAAAAAATAGTTATTGCAACCCATCCACGCTTTAGCTGAGGAAATAAAATAGGAAAAAGCAAGAAGGCAGCTACAAAATTAGAAAGTACATATATCCAGCTGCTAAATGCACTGGCATAGAAAAGAGCTTGGAGAAAATTTAGAGCCCCTAGCCCACTAAGAGCTGAGAAAATTTCACGATTAAAGCGAGAGCCTTTGCTTTTACTTTCTAGGAATAAGATGCATAGGGCAGAAACAATCGCAAGCATACCACTCATGGCTTTAAGGCAAGCGAAAATAGGATCATGTACCCAGAGAGTATTCTTGTCTAAAGCAAAAGCTAGAGTTGGCATGCCAATACCTACTAATGCCATCCATATCATAATGAGTCGAAAAGTACTCATAGTGCTCCTGGGGTTTAACACCCATTCGTCCACCTTATCTGTTCGGATTTCTTTAAGAATGTATGACTTAGTTTTTATTAATAGTTAAATGGGATCGTTTAACATATTGTTTTTTTTTAAAAAACTTCTCATTGTAAGTTTTTTGGCATAGTTTTATATACCGTCAAAAAATTTGTACCAAAACGCAATAAGTTTGTTGCGCCTCAATTTTTTCTGGCATATGATTTCTCAAGATCACACCCATTAAAAGATAAAAAGAGGGAGGCTTTTGTGAAAAAAGTTTTGTCTTATTTTATTGCTTTCTTTTTCGTCATAGCTTCCTTAGGTTGCTATGGGCATCCATCTGGAGAGAATTATGATCGTGAAGGGATGCGATCTTATGCTCTTGAAGTCGCTCGTGCATTTCAAGAAATGTATGCGCCTGGTGAATGGAAAGCAAAGAATTTTGGTTGGAGTCTAGTCGAGGAGCGAGATAAGCTTCTAACTAAGATTGATAACGGTTTGACTGTTCCAGAGTTTCATCAGGCTCTTTCTCAGTTTTTTGCAAGCACAAGAGACTATCATGTTAGCGTTTACTTTGCCGGTACGGGGTACTCTTATTTACCTTTTACACTCGCCTATGCTGATGGAGCCTACTACATTAGTTCTATTGATCGTCTGCGACTTCCTGTTGATCGGTTTCCTTTCTGGGAAGGAAATCAAATTACTGCTTTTAATGATGAACCTATTGCAGATATTGTTGCCAGACTCAAAGCGGGGAAGCCAAGTAATCGCGAGTTAACTGACTACGGTCTGTTGGCTTTGTCTGTTACAAATCGACGTAGTGCTCTTGCTGATCCTCTTGAAAGAGGGCCAGTAACGGTTACAGGTTTCGATTCACAAGGCAATACAGTTGCAAGCCAGACAGTTTGGATTTATGAGAAAGAAGAGATGGAATATCCTACTGTTGTGGCACCTGTCATTAAAGAGCGTAAGGCTACTGCCCAAGAGCTTATTCAAGAGCTAAAGCAAAAGCTTAACCGCCGCTATTTGCTACCTCAGTTTGCTAAGATGCAGTCTATGGAATCTCATAGCCAGACTGCCGCTGTAATTGGTGATTATCGTGGTACTCTTGACATACTTGGGACAAAAATTATATGGCAATCAGAGCCAGATTCAGAATTTTTTAGCTATATCTATCAAAACGAGCATCGTCAAAATATTGGTGTTTTGCGTATCCCTAGCTTCATGGCTTATGGTCGCCATTCTAATTTTGATGCTGCTGTCGCTGATTTTGCTAATGCCATTGAGGCTATGAATAGCTATGCAGACCTTTTAATTATTGATCAAATGAATAATCCCGGTGGCTCTCTCTTTTACCTTTATGCTTTGGCATCTTATTTGACAAACAAGCCCCTTGTCACGCCACGAGAGAAAATGGCTTTAAACGCTAGTATGATTAATGATGCCCATCAAAGTATTCGGATGATTAAGCAGTTAGAGTTGGCTGGTGGGATTGGCGATGGAGCTAGCTTTAGTATTGATGGTTACATTGCTGATAATCAATTCATTTATTTCATGAAGGATTATTTCCAGTTCATCGTGGACCAATGGAATAGTGGTAAAACACTCACTGATCCTTATTTTGTCTACGGTGTTGATCACATTGCTCCACGCGTTCATCAAGCCTTTACAAAACCGATTTTGCTTTTGACTAACCGTTTCGATTTTTCTTGTGGTGATTTCTTTCCAGCAATTATGCAGGATAACCAACGTGTTGTGATCATGGGCGAGAATACAGCTGGCGCTGGTGGTTATGTGCTTGGTTCAGCATCAACAAATCGGCTTGGGGTTGAGGGCTTTAGCTTTACCGGATCGATCGGTATTCGCCCTAGCGGTCTGCCTATTGAAAATCTTGGTGTTACTCCTGATATACCTTATATATTTGGCCGACAAGATATGGAATCTGGATATCGGTTTGCTAATGCAGTAGAGAGACAAGTTCAGCTTATGCTGTTGAATACTAGCCGTTCATAGCATAGTTAGAAGAATTAAGTATGATTGTTAGTTAGTCTTTGGCGTTTCGCGCCAAAGACTAACTAGATGTTTCTAAAGTAGCACCTAAGCGTTTTTTCTTCGTTAAATCTTCAACATAGTCTTCAATGTGATCTAGCCGTTTTGCTAGGCCACGAATTTCTTCTTCGGCGCGACAATTTACAGCATAGTCTAGTTCACTGCGCAGACGATCTTTTTTATCTTGACGGTTCTGGCTCATCATAATTACAGGTGCTTGTATAGCTGCTAGCATAGATAGAAATAGATTAAGCAGAATAAAAGGATAAGGATCCCAAGAAGAAGTACCAAGTGCTAAGCTTATAACACTATAGATTATAATCCCTGAAGTAAAAGTACCAATAAATGCCCACGAACCACCAAAACGAGCAACGATATCGGCGATACGTTCGCCAAATGTTTCCTTTTCATCGATAAGGGTATTAGGGTTGCGCATGGATCTACGTTGGATCAGTTTTTCTGCAGCATGAAATTGACGCCCAAGCATCGATAAAAGATCCATACCGGCCATGGGTTTTTTGTGGATTAAGGTTGCAATATCGTGGCGATCTACTTCAATACAGACGCTATCTAAGACAGCAGTGGCCATGCTTTGATGCGGCAATTGGTCAAGCATTGAGGCAAAACCAAAGAGTTGACCGATTTCTGGTTCATCTAGAGTAACTTCCTGAAAATCTTCATCGATCGTGCTAACCCTAACCTTACCCACAATGACGACATAGGCTCTACCTGGTGGTGAGCCTATTTTGTAGATGCGTTCATTGATCGCAAATCTCTTTACCTCCACTTGCTCGGAAAGTACTGCTAGTTCATCCTTGTCTAGAAGAGAGAAGAAAGGCACCTCTTTAAGTAATTCGGGATCACAAGGCATAGCAGTTCCTCTAGAAAGCAGGTCTTTGGTGATAAATCTTTTTCTAGAATATCACAGAGCCTTTTTCGCTGCTTCGCGTTTTTCCGAGGCAATAAAAGAAGCAACAAACCTGCGTATCATCGATTCACTGGTTCTAGCACTTAGAGCAATGAGCCAGCATTCAAGAGAAAGAAAATTGATATCTCCTAATTTGAAGAGGTTTTGTTCTTCTAAGTCTTTAGCAACAAGCGTTTGCGGTAGAATAGCAAGCCCATGATCTAAAATAGCAGCCTCTTTGATGAGGTTAGGGCATTGTAACTCCAAGTGCTTCTGTAATTTAATACCTTTAATTTGGCAGTAGTAGTCTAAATCCTGTTGTAACTTAAATCTTGCATCCATAGCGATAAAAGGTAGGCAATTTAGTGCATATGGAACGCGACCGCGGGTATTCTGGTATTTTTTTCCGACGACGGCGACAAGTTTAGCAGCTGGAGTGATGCGGAATGTTTTGAAGTCAGGGCCGCTAACATAAGGATGGTCAGCGATGATGATATCAATTTTTTGACCCTCAAGATCAGAACGTAAGTCATCAAAGCAACCTTGTCGAAATGTGAACGTGCATTCATTTCCTCGTAGAAATTTCTTTTGTAAGGCCCAGGCAGCTTTGTGCTGTACCAAAGAAACAGTACCAATAGCTAGGTTATTGCTTTTTCCAAGATTTTTCTTACCTAAATCAAATTCTAACTCTGTCACTAAATGGAAAATTTTTTCAGCTTTTTCGACAACAGCTTGACCTTGTGGAGTTAGTTTCAAACGACGGTGCACGCGATCAAAGAGAGGAATATCAATGAATTCTTCGAGATCGCGAATTTGTTTTGAAACTGTTGGTTCTGTAACATGAAGAATTTTAGCTGCTTGTTTAATAGAGCCTTCTCTGGCAGCCAAGAAAAACTGATAGAGGTGATTGATGTTGATTTTCAAACGTTAGCCCCCCTTGCTTTAGATGATTGCACAGGCATCGTAGCGTTGTTTTGACTAGAAAGCTACCTGAGTTCACGAGGGGATTTTGCAAGAAGATCTGTAGAGGGCTCCTTCTAAGAAAAAAATAGAGTAAACTTTGCTCTTTCAATCAAATGGGTCCCTCAATGATATTGAGGAGATGGTTTCGAGTCATAGGCTTTGGTAAAACAATTAGAACCTAATTTTATTATTTAGCTTGGCTAAGACGTTTTCCTCAAGCCTTTGTTCTGACAAAGCAGTCTCTTCTGTAAATTTTGTGATTTGTGATTGCAGAACGAATCGCTTCGGTTGCTGATCGGGCTGAGCTACTAGCGTTTAAGGCATGGGGATAAAAATTGATCGATTATTTGATGTTGCCGGAGAAGAAAACTCGATCATTTGATCTTTTTTAAGAATTGGAGCAGCAAGGCGCGCATCACGAGAGGAAACAAGGCCTACTACTGCGATACACTCCTCTTCGTTTGTCCACTCTATACCTTTGACTACTGTTAAGCTACTTGCTTTGCAATAAATCCAACGAAAAAAACCAAGTGAGAGAAATAATTCATGCTTTTTGACCGGTTGTGATTATATAACACTGACTAATTACGGAGTGATAATCATATGTCAACAAAGCGTTTTCAACGGATGCTAGCTGCTGCTTACTTAGTGTTTGTACATAGGGGTGGTTTGGATTCAAAAAAATTCTTGCTAAGTTGGAAGCATGCTGTTCGTATAGCTTGCTATTGACGCCACTGATAATCATGCCATGCATCTGAGTTTGAATATTTGAAAAATCATGTTCGTTTAAAAGAGCAGCTACATTTCTACCGATAAATGGATCAGCACCGTTTTCAATGCATCCTTTTTGCCAGGATGCAAGGAACTTTTCAACCTCTGTGGTACTTGGGTAATATTCTAGTTGTCGATCGTTGGGTTCATAAGAATAGAAAAATCCCTCTGATTTCAGTACCTTTTTGCACTTTGCTAGAATCGTATGGATGCTGCTTTTTATTGACCATAAAAAAAGTCTTGATATTACTAAGTCAAAGTGCTGACCAAATTCGATTGCTAAAACATCCCCTGCTATAAAGTTAGCCTTAGTATCGCCGGAAAAGCTTTTTTTTGCTTTGTCTATAGCCTGCTTATTGAG
>CALBMD010000518.1 GCA_937896265.1 uncultured Pseudomonadota bacterium | reverse complement strand
ACCTTTCGCGCGCAAAAAAACTTTCAGGGTGAACCAGAATCAAAGCCTCGCCATGGCCTTGTCACAATTCCTCATAACAAAGATGCAAATACCCCTCTGTTAGCTTTTGCTCACGGTGATGACATGGGCCTTGCTCTTGGTCAACTTATTGATGGCCTTGGATCCTTAATGAGCCAAGCTGTTGTGCTAGCGCCAGCTTTCCCCGGCGAACCTATTTGCTTAGATAAAATTTCAACTCGCAACCCTGACGGCAGCCGCAATTTAAGCTGCAACGGCGGTAAGATTTTAGCTCAGTCACAGCACGTATCCAAACCATGGGATACAGACAGCGATGAGCTGCTTACTTTACTAGACTGCGCTAACCGGGCTTTTTTGGGAACTGCCGAAAACTTAGGTTTAGTTGACGAAGCCCCAAGCCTTGATCTGCCGAAATCGCCTGCAGCTATTGCCTTTCATGAAGCTATTGCTGACTTAACTCCAGATATGCATTTGCAACCCAAAGCACTATTCATCGGTGCCTCTCGCGGTAGTCTTGTCGCTCAGATGGCTTTAGCAAAACTAGGTGCTCAATGGTCAGTTTACGGCGATGAGTTTGCTAAATCTTTGGATAAGATCAGCGCCTATGAAAAAGCCAAGAAAATCTTGGGTGACAAGATCGCCTTTACTCCAAGCAAAGCCTATGGCCTAGCTTCTGTTGCTGGCCCTTGCACGATGACTATTGGCACTCTGCGTATTTTGCTTGAAAAAATGATAACAGGCAGAGCAAAATTGACATCAGGTTACCGTTTAGCGGGACTAAGACAAATTATCGAACAGGATATATTTGAGGATTATCGCACACAACCTTTCAGCGAAGAGCTACTGAAAACTACAGCCCTACGCGTTGCTCAAACAGATATTACATTTATCGCCCCATTGGTTTTAGGCGCTCTTAAAGATTGGAGCGTTACATCTAAGCTTATCCCTCCTGGCAAAACTCTAGTAGTAGCTTCTGACGAAGATAAGATTGTGCCTTTTGAGCAAAGCAGGATCTTCTATAATATTCTGTATAACCTCTCAGAAAATCCAGTGATCAAAGCTTATACCAAAGCTTCAGAAGCTATTTCTATTAAAGTAGCTGTCATGCAACCACAGCATTATAGTTATCCAAAACAATTCAATCACATTGATACCGCTTTCTTTGAATCAACAAGCAAAATTCTGCCTGGGTTTGTCACCGATCAATCAATAAAAGCCTTCTTGTCGCCATTTATCTTAAGCGATAAGAAAATTTCTCTAGATGAGAAAACCTTGGCTAAGCGCAAAGCAAATCTTGAGCTTACTATTGATGAGCACCTCTCACAACAAAGCATCGATTCTTTATTTTCTGGCAAGATGGATGTTAAAGCACTTAACGCAGCTCAGAAGGCAAAAATAGAGCAGATGATGACTAGCTCTAAAGCTGATGCAACCCTACCTGAGATACTGCAAGAGTGGTTTGAATCGGCAAGTCGGTAGAGACCAGTTTTTTCTTCCAACAGACTCTTTCCTGATCTAGCAACAGCAAGGATGAGGGTTTGGGAGAAACCAGCTGCGCAGTTTTCTCCCAAGAAGGCTTTTTTTGAAAACCAGTTGCCTGATATTAGCTCTGAAGCTACGGTTTAGGCAAAACAGTAGCTTCAATCCAAGCATGCACCTCTGGCAAAGCACGGACTGTTATTTCAGTCCCTTCTTCGGTGTGTCGCTCTTCAATCACCTGGGCACGAGCGCGAATCTGACCAATTGCTTTAGTATCAGCATAAGCAACAAAAATTTGCTTATCAACCGTACCCTCATCAAAAAACTCTAGAATTAGCGCTTTTACCCGCTCAATGTCTTCTGGGTTGCGAGTTGAAATAAAGATTGCCTCAGGATACTCCTCTTTCAAGGCAGCAATCTGCACAGAATCTAACCGGTCAACCTTATTTAAAATCAACCGACTGGGTATATCTTGCGCTTCAATTTCACTCATAACTTGATGCGTCACAGCAAGCTGACTACGAAAATTTGGATCAGAGGCATCAACAGTAAAAAATAGCAACGAGCAGATAAGAGCTTCATCCAAAGTCGAATGAAAAGATGCAATCAAATCATGGGGTAAATTCCGGATAAAACCTACCGTATCCGAAATCAAAATCCGCCTGCTCCCTGGTATCTGCATCACCCGTACTGTTGTCCCAAGAGTAGCAAAAAGTTTGTCTGCAACAAGTACATCTGAACCTGTGAGTGCACGCATGAGAGAAGATTTACCTGCGTTAGTATACCCAATCAAAGCTACTGAGGGGTCACTGCGGCGCTTAGCCCTCTTACCTAGCTGCTCTTCACGGATAGCTTTTAACTGATGCTTCAATTCAGCGATGCGGTCGCGGATGCGTCTGCGATCTAGCTCATGGGCTGTTTCACCAGCCCCTTTCCCGCCGATGCCCCCGCCTTGCCTATCTCCCCCCACCTTCGATAACCGTAGACGCGGCGCCATATAAGCAAGTTTTGCAATCTCGACTTGCATACGAGACTCTCGACTATTGGCATGACGTGAAAAGATCTCCAAGATAACCCCGGTCCGATCCATCACCTCAACACCAGTAGCGTCTTCCAGATTTTTCAGCTGCGAAGGAGAAATTTCTTTATCGATGATAACAATAGTTGCTTTACGCCGCCCCTGAGCTACTTCCAGCTCTTCTTCATAATGATCCAGTTCTTCTACATCTTCCACAGTCTCGCCAAAGCGATGCACTATCCCTGAGCCTCCTGTCCAAGAGGCTAGCTCTTTTAACTTGCCGGCTCCCAGAACGGTACCAGGGGCCTCTGTCCTACGCTTTTGCGAGACCCGAGCAATAGTTTCAAATCCCAAAGTGGTAACAAGACGCTCCAGCTCGTCGAAGTTAGCCTGATGGTCTTCATCACTGATACCATGGCTTTGAATACTGACAAGTACAGCTAAGGGTGGATTTGATTTGTCTGTCATGAATATCTTTCCTCTATTTAATCGCGGGCGCGAAACTCTAACATGGCGATGTTGGCTGCAGAAACTGCTCCTAGCCGTGTGCATTTGGGAGGAAACTTCGCAGACAGGCCCTCCCAAAGTCTCTAGCGGGGCTGTCTCTCATCGAAATTAAAATTTCGGCAGGTAAGAGGTAAGAAGCTACGCCAGCTTCCCCCCAAACCTTCTTTGCTTTCAAAAAAGCAACAATTTTTACGTCAAGACGCTCTGCTCTTCTAGCAATATCAGATTTTTTTTAACTGACAAAGGCCTTTCACATTGCTAGACTCCCAGACTCACATAGAATACCAAACATCAAAGACGGTGGTGCCTAATGAATTCGGTGGTATACGCAGTTCGCAACAAGAGCTCCAAGGTCTTGTTTGTCCTTCTGGAAAACATGGTTGATGGCAAGATGCGCATTATCAACCCAGAAGGCAAGATCCTTATAGTGCCTGATGGCCTTTTTGAGCCAGGATTTTTAGTAAGTTGGGACGAAATGGCTGCAACCTTTACGTCAGCACAAATTTCTTCGCTCAAAGACGGCAAGCAAAAAAAAGCACCTGCAACAAAAAGAGTGCCTAAGGGCATCCCTATGAAGCCAGGTGTTGAAGAAATCGCCGCCACCTGGAAAAGCTCAAGACTAACCTTCTTTAAGCACAAAATCGAGCCCCTACGCGACAGCCTTTCTTTTTCTATTGAGATTGCTGGTAAAGGGACTTTTGTTATTTCTAAGGCCGAATTTAAGAAAGTTTTCAACGACGTTGTTATTTCTGTTCAGTACTGGAAAGAAGGGGATTTCAGCTATGGAGAATTCCCTGATAAGGCCCTACCTTTTTTAAGATAACCTGTTTTTCCCTGCGCTAAAGCTTCGCTTTTTCTTCTCGAATATGCCACTATTATAAAAAATAATGGGGGGCATTGATGAAAAATCTTTTCATAAAGAAAGAT